>USEU01000010.1 GCA_900553805.1 uncultured Eubacteriales bacterium | reverse complement strand
CTATCAAACCACTTGTTTCTTTATACCGCTTGTAGCCCCTTGTACACCGTTGCTTCCCGGTGACGATGATAACGGGCTTTTCGTTCATATTGCATTCTCCTTTTTATTCTAGCTCTTGTGTGATGTTTTGCTCCGACGGGAGCAGAATGTCCAGATTTCGTTTGATGGTATCGTACTCCTTCGCCTGCCGCTTGGCGGCGGTGTACTGTGCGTATAAAGTACCCTTCCGCACAGTCAGTTCCGATAGCTCGCATTCCAGCTTTTCAGCGGAGGGCAGCGGGACTGCCCCCAGACGTTTAAGCTCCCGGACAGCGGCTTCAAAAAGAATGATCTCGCTTTCGTGTCCACGAAGGAATTTTTCCTTATCCCCGGATTTTCGGTAACGGTTATAGACCGGGCGGCATTTCCGGTAGGTGGCGGCGTATTTTGCGATCAAATTCAGCTCCGCGATTCTGCCCTCCACCGCCTTGATGGAGGCGAGCGAATCGTCAATAGCGGCATTCAGCTCCACAAACCTGCTACCTAGTGCCTCATAGCTGTCAATGCCATGCTCTGCCAGATAGTTTAGGGTTTTGGCACCTTCTTTCAGCTTTTGGAGCTTCGCCCAGTGTTGCAGCCCAGGACTTTGATTGCCCTGGATGACGGCAATTCGCTGAATGCTTCCATCCAGGGCCTTTGTCCGTTTCGAGGGACGGGTGCGGCCCGCAATCCTGGCAGCCAGGGCTTCCTCCGTGTAATCAACACCAAGGGTTTTCAGCCTGGTAAACCGCTCCTGATTGGATGCCCGACAGGAAATGTATTTTCCCTGCCGGATTTCGTATCCTTCCTCCTGCAATCTGCGAAGCAGATCTTCCAGATTTATGCAGGCAGGAAGCAGCCGGTCAATGGTGACTTTCAGCTTTGCTTTATAGCTGGTGCCATTTCTAACCGCCTGATGCTCAACGTAACTCTTGCCCTTCTCCTGCCCGGGAACGATGACGGACAGGCCATGCTCCTTGCAGAGCCGGTCAGAGGTACGGCGAATCTCATAGTAGCTGCGCTTGTTGGAGTGATAGTGCTTGTGATCTGTGAAGCTGACAGCATTCCAAATCACATGATTATGGATGTGCCCACGGTCAATGTGGGTAGTCAGGACAAACTCATATTTCCCACCCAGAATCTCCTTCGCCAGCTCCAAACCGATTTGATGTGCTTCCTCCGGCGTTACCTCTCCGGGCGCGAATGCCTGGATCAGATGACGGCCCAGGTTCTCGCCCTTGTCAATGGCGTGCCGCCTGGTCCAGGCAAATTCGATGTCGGCAGTTTCGGCGGAGCAGCCGTAGGCAGAAACCAATAGACTACCGTCCGTCTTGGCCGGGTTGCAGATATAATCGATGGCGGCCTTTAGGGTAGACTTGATAGGATGCGTCTTTGTAACTGCCATATTTCATCCAGCCTCTCCCGGATTTCTTGAATGTCTGCCTGGTACAGAGAATCCCCGGCGTTTGCCCGCTTGGCTATCTGGTTGATATTGCGTCCAATGGCGGCCAGTTCCCCGGTAAAGGCTTTGATATCCGCGGTGTCCAGGTTGATGATGTATCCGTCAATCGCCATCTTCCGAAGGTACGCCCCCATCCGCTTCGCCGGGAGCTGGGACAGCTTCCCGTCAATGAGCTGTTTTTCCTCCTCCGTAACGTAGAATTTGATTTGAATATTTCGTTTTCTGACTGCCATCTACCGCCTCCGTTTTCGTCTAAGGGTTTGGGATTTGCCCAATAACAAATTTCGCAAGTGGGTACTCACTTGCTGTGCTTGCTACCATATCTTTTCCTTTCTAGGTATGTAATCCTTAACTTTCGCCTTTGGCAACCTGTTTCGTTATTATTATTTCAAACTGACTCAACTTTCCCAATAAGCCTTGCGTATTCGTGGATAACGCGACATAATGGCGGTGGGCAGAAGTATTCTGTCTACCCTCCTGCTGGGAATCGGCAATAAGTAAGGTTGGTGAACGAATTGTAGGTGCAGGCAGAGGAAATGATATTATCAGAGCTGATTTACGATTAAGAATCAGGAGGAATAACCATGTTATCTTTTGAAAAAATCCTGCAAGTCTTTGAAGATATACTCCGGCGAGACCCTCTGTATGAGGTTGTTCCCACCAGCCACGGCTATACGCTGCTAGGGTGGGATGAGCACAGACACCAGTGGTACAGCGCAGAGCTTTTGGAAACACCGGAAGATATGCTGGATGCTTTGCTGGGCAATTATTCCAGCAATCTGGAATTACAGTTTACTGGGGGCGAGCGGGACGATCTGACGGAGCAGGAGGAAGAAGAAATTGAAGCTCGGTGTAGGCGGCTCCGAGAAAAGTGTTTATCAGAATAATACGGGTAGCAAACGGAGGCCACGATTGTGACCTCCGTTTGCAATGCAAATACCCATTAGATTCTGTCGCATCCTTGCATTTGTCTGGCGAATGCGACATAATAGGAAAATAATACTCTCCCATTGAGAGCAAACAAATTTTGAAAAAATCTTTTGGGGTGTGTTTTTTTCGCACTCTGAATCGTTAATACAACTAGAAAGTACTTTCTACAGCGAGAAAGGATGGTGAAATGTGGACCTAGATTTCCTTATCCTATATCAAATGAAAAATGGAGACAAGCAGGCTGTTGAGCGGTTTGTACGAAAGTATTATCCAGATATCCTTCGATACTGCTATCTACATATTTCAGACCGAGATTATGCCGAAGATATAACCCAGGAGACCTTTGAACATTTTTTCAGCACCCTGAATCGCTATCAATACCGCGGGAAAACCAAAAACTATCTGTATACCATCGCCGCCAATCTCTGCCGGGACTATTACAGAAAACGCAGAGACATACCAATGTCGGAAATGCCTGAACAGTCTGTGGAGCCCATCACATTGGCTGAGGAAAAACTGGATGTTGGTACTGCCTTGAATCGTTTGCCAATAGAACTTCGGGAAGTGACAATCCTGTATTACTACCGTGACCGAACGCAGAAAGATATTGCAGAAATTCTAGGCATCAGTCAAACGGTGGTTCAGCGCAGATTGGAACGAGCTAAAAAACAGCTTCGTATCTTTCTTGGAAAGGGGGACGAATTATGAAACACGTAAAAAAAGATCCGCTGCTGAGTAGCGGGCTGTTCAGGGAGCCAAACATTCCAGTACGAGAAGAAAAGGTTTTACAGACCATTCAAAGTTCGATGCAGAAGCTGGAAATGTCCCAGCTTGAGCAGCCCCTTGATATCTGGGAATTTCTCTATCTACAAAGCCGATTTATAAAGAAATACTGGTGGATCATGCAGGCCGTACTATTAAGCGTTTTGTACTGGTATGTCCGGCACCTAGGAGAAGCGCAGATGATCCGGCAGGTTCTTGGGATTGGGGCACCGCTGTTTGTGATATTGGTCATTCCTGAGCTTTGGAAAAACAGTAGCAACAACGCTTTGGACGTTGAAGCAACCACCATGTACACTTTGCAGCAGGTTTATTCGGCGCGGCTGGTGCTATTTGCCGGAGTAGATCTTCTTTTGCTGTCACTGTTTTGTTTGGGTACAACGGCATCAAAGTGCCTGTCCCTCTGGGAGTTTGTAACGCAATTTTTGATGCCGATGAATGTGACTTGCTGTATTTGCTTGACTTGTCTATATTGCCCAAGCGTGGGAAACCAAAGTTTTTCACTGGTGCTGTGCCTGCTCTTTGCAATAATGTGGCGGGACATTGTTCAGGATGAGCAAATCTATAATGCAATCACCGTACCGACCTGGGCTACGCTGCTTGTTCTGTCGCTTGTATACATGGGATATTGCATATTCCGTGGTCAGCGAAATTGGAAGAAATTATTGGCTGTGCGACTGGCCAGAAATGAAATATCGTAGTTATGAGGTGTTTGAAAATGCGTAAACATACTTTCTTGCTCCATTTACTTCTCACAACGTTATTTCTTATTGTATTGTCCGGTTGTGGAAAGGAAAATACTACAGGGGCAGTTGTCCATGCAACGGTTAGTGTTGATGTTTCCCCGGAAGCACTGAGCAATGTCTCTGTAAGTCTTCCGGAAGGGATGACCAGAGAAACCGTCTCCGATATCCAGCATGATTTCATCCAGAACGAAAAGCAAGTTGGTGGAATCGTTATTGTGGATATTTCCAATGAATTGCTGGATTCACCTCGCGGCGATAATCTGTTGAAGATCACCGGCATTTTGGGTGAGCAGCTTATGTCCCAGGAAAATCCTAATGAAATCGAATTTATCTGCGCAGGTGGCAATAAATTTGCATATATAGAAATTTTCACCGGTAGTGGTGAACAAATTCGCTATTGCCACTACCTGTTCCGTGGAGAAACACATAACTACGATGTTTGGTTTAACTACGGTTTAGTGGACGAGGAAACCATTGCTGAAATTATTGCAACGGTTTCCGCCGACGATATCACTACGGAAATAAACAACAGTGATATGTAAGGGGGGCATACTATGAAAAAGCATTTTAGATTTCTTTTGCTCTGCTTCATTTTTGCTTGCATGGCAATTCTTGCTGGATGTGGCAAAGAGGATGCAGGCTCTCTCAATACTCCTGATGTAATACAGCAGAGTACAGCTCCACAAGAGAAAACGGAGCAGTCCCAGGACACGGTTCCGCAGGAGCAGGATATTGATATGACCTTTGACTATGCACCAGGAAGCATGGGGATTTATGTGAAGGCTGATCCGAATTTGAAAGCAGACCCGGAAGTTCTGGATAGCATTACCATGACTCTATCGGACAAGAAAGCGGACTTGACCCGCCAGCGTGTATCGAATTGCCAGTTTGATTTCATTAAGAGTGAACATCAGATTGGCGGATTTGTGCTGGTGGATATTCCTAAGGAGATGCTGGAAAAGGAACCGGAAAGCTGGGAAGAATTTGTGAGTGTCGTGGATTACATTGCAAAACAGGTCATGCCGGACGTGTATCCGTCCAATTCTTATATCAGCGGCGGAGGACACCTAGATTTTGGCTTTGATTTACCATCTTACATGACCTTTATGATCCAGAACGACAACAAAGATCAGTATATACATAATATCTATGTTGGCGAAAAGTACGTCTATGATTTTTGGTTCGATACTGGATGGCTGGCAGACAGTGGAGAAACCATTATGTCCACTCTTTCCGCCGAAGATATCAAACCAGATCTAAATCAATCTGATTCCTGGTCCATACATGATTTCCCAGATTTTCCGGGAGAACCTAACCGTTAGGATGTGTGCTTTGATACCACCTAGGTACCACATTGTCAGCATTAGGAGGAATCATTGTTAATGGAACTGAAAATAACCAATCTCACAAAAGATTTTCGAAAGACACGGGCTGTAGATGCAGTAAACTATACCTTTCACAGCGGTGTGTACGGCCTTTTAGGTGTCAACGGTGCAGGTAAAACCACTTTGATGCGGATGCTTACGACTCTCCTGAATCCCACGTCCGGTGAAATTACATGGGATGGAGAAGATATTTTCAAGATGGACAAGGAATACCGAAAGCTGTTGGGGTATCTGCCTCAGGACTTCGGCGCCTACCCGGATTTTTCCGTTCAGGACTACCTGATGTACATCTCCACCCTAAAGGGCATCAAACCGGCGGCGGCCAAGGCACGAGTCAAGGAGATGCTCCACTTAACGGGCATGGCTCAATTCAAAAGCAAGAAAATGAAATCCCTATCCGGCGGTATGAAACGCAGGGCTGGGATCGCTCAGGCGGTATTGAATAATCCCAAGATTCTGATACTGGACGAGCCCACTGCTGGCCTCGACCCCAGCGAACGAATTCGCTTTCGCAATCTCATCAGCGAGCTGGCTGCAGATCGGATCGTGCTGTTGTCTACTCACATTGTCTCGGATGTGGAATCCGTGGCAGGTCAAATCCTTTTGATGCAGGAAGGAAGATTTGTGGTGACGGGAACCATGGAGGAGATTATTGCCTCCTGCCCGAACCGAAGCTGGATTTGTGATGTTCCAAAGGATCAGGTGCTGGCCTGTCACCAGAAGTACCGGGTGGCCAATGTGAAGACCTTGGCAGATCACGCACAGCTGCGGATTCTGTCTAAGGATGCGCCTATGTCGGGAGCCGTCCCGGAGGACACCTCCCTGGAGGACGTGTTCCTTTCCTACTTCGGTGAGAAATCAGGTGGTGAAGATGGCAATGGTATGGTATGAGATCAAAAGAATCCTACTAAGACCAAGCTGTCAGATCGCCCTGCTGCTTTTACTGCTCATGTCCGGACGGTTCTGCATCCAAGTGATGTGGGGAACGGAAAGCGCAGTTTGGGTCAATGACGAGGGGAAGCAGGAGACTGGTTACGCCGCGATGCAAAAACTCCGTGCTGCGCAGAAGGAATGGTCCGGTACCCTGGACCAGGAGCTGCTGGAAAATGTGTTGGCAGAATTGAAACAGGCTGAAAGTGAAGGGGAAGCCCACCCGGAAGACCCGGATTATGCGTTTAAGCGATGTCAGGGACTGCAGCACATTCGCTCTTTGATGAATCAGGCATTCAAGTCGGACTATATCTGGAAGTACGAAGATTATTATCTGACGGAGACAGTGGATGAAAAACAGCTTTCCAATTTCTATGAGAATCGGGTGACACAGCTGAGAAATTGGCTGTACGATGAAAACAGCGTGGCATATTCCTGGTTTTCAGAGGCAGAAAAACAGTATCTGATCCGTAATTATGAATCCCTGGAGACGCCCTTTGAAGTGGACTACACGACAGGCTGGGACATGGCGTACCGCGTCAGTTATTACATCATTTTGTACGGCAGCATATTCGCCACATTCCTGGTATCCGGTATTTTTGCCAATGAATTCCGGTGGAAAGCGGATTCGGTTTACTTCAGCACAGCACTTGGCAGGAAGAGAGGTACCCTGGCAAAGCTGACGGCAGGATTCCTGCTTACAACCGTGGTTTATTGGGGCATCCTGCTTACGGTTAATCTGCTGGTTCTGATCTGCATGGGATTCGATGGAGGGAACTGCCCCATCCAAACAAATTATAAATATTGGAACAGTATTTACAATCTTACCTTCTCCCAGAAACAGTTGCTTGCCTTGGGGGATGGCTACCTGCTTTGGATGTTTCTCTCCGCCTTTGTGATGCTGGTTTCTGCGGCTTCCCGATCTGTCAGTCTGGCGGTCACAATCCCGTCCTTGTTGATGCTGGGTACGAGTTTTTTGGAACGCAATGGCTATGTGAATTCTGTGTCCAAGATTATGCTGCTTTTTCCCCATAATATGGCAAATGTGGAGTATGCAAGCAGGCATATTGTGCTGTATTCCGTCTTTGGCAATATTGTGCCTCCTATCACCATCCAGCGGGTGATGTATCCCTGTATTACCCTAGTGCTGGCGATTCTATGCTACCAGATATTCCGGCGCAAGCAAATTCGCTGAGAAAGGGGGTTGCTATGCTGGTACGTTATGAACTTCAGAAGGTATTCACCAAGCGGGCCAATCAGATTATTCTGATTTTGCTGGCTGTGCTCATGGCTTATAGCTGCGGGGTGGCGCTGATGCGGGTGGAATGGGTAGATGAGCAAGGCAATTCGGTAACCCGTCATGCCGCAGCAGTGAAGCTCCTGGAGGCGAGCCGGGAATGGTCCGGCCCCTTGGATCAGGAGTTGCTGGAGAAAGCTCTGGCGGAGCTCAAAGAAATTTACAGTTCCACCGAAGTTGATGCTCAATCCCAGGAAAGCAACTGGCTTCTGCGTAATAAGCTACAGGGGGTGCAGGAGATTGCGGATCTGCTGGGCTGGTCCTTTGTGGATGACTATGGCACCTTTGAAGAAATGATTGGGGGTTTACAGCCAGAGGATCTTTCCCGCTTCTATGCAAATCGCATAGAAAATCGAAAAGCATGGCTTTATGAGGACGAATCCTCCTGGGGATATTACAACTATTCCGAGGCAGAGAAGCAGTTTATTCTCAGCAAGTTTGAAGCATTGCAGACCCCGCTGGAAACAGGCTACCATGAGGGCTGGGTTCAGGCAATAGAGCAGCTCCCTACTCTGCTGAAATATGGCATTATCCTTCTGAGCTTTGTACTGGCGGGGGTTTTCTCCGACGAATTCGCCTGGAAAACAGACACCGTGTATTACAACACCTTGCATGGCCGCACGAGAGCTACTGCGGTAAAGGTGGGACTGGGTTTCCTGATAATCACCGTAGCTTATTGGCTGTGCGTCAGTATTTACAGCTCCATCGTGCTGGGTAATTTGGGAACCGAGGGAGGAAATTGCAGCATTCAGGTTCATTCCAACTACTGGAACATCCGGGAACAGATGACCTTTCGGCAATTCTATCTGTTGGCCATCGGTGCGGGATACCTGGGGTATTTGTTTATCGGCTTTCTCGTTCTGTGGATTTCCGCAAAAACCAAGTCTCCGGTGCTGGCGGTGCTGATTCCGTCGCTGCTGCTTCTTCTTCCGGGTTTTCTCCATGAATTTTACAGTCCCACCATGCGCCGCGTCATTGGCATCCTTCCGGACAAGCTGCTGGATATCGGTGAGGCAATTCAGTACCTTTATCTGTATACCGTCAAGAATCATGTAATGACTGCTGTACCCATTGTGCTGACGGTTTATCCCTGCATTACTGTATTGCTGGTTTTCCTGTGCTACCGGGAGTATCGGCACAAGCAGATTGCCTAAGAGCGCATTGCCTCCACTGGATTATAGTAACACTTCTTTGACTGTCAATCGATTATACAACCAGACACGTTAATGCAGGGTGATTGTTGTTTATGAATTAAGCCTGTTGAAAATCAGCCTCGTTGTATTGCGACAAGGGGAAAAATCACTGCAATTTGTGTGGTACCGTTATCGGCATAAGCAGATTACATAGGGCAATCTCTACCCCGAACTATCGAATCCTTTTATATCATTTGAAAAAGAAAGGACGGATGACCATGAAACGAATAGTAACACTGACAATTTCAATACTTCTCCTATTTGGCTCGTTATCTGCTTGCACACAAAGTATAGCAACTGCCCTTTCAGAACAGGAAAATCTACCAGAAGTTAACTGGTATTATGAGTTTTTTTCTGATAAGGATGATAAAGTCGCCGTAACAGATAATCAGACGGTATTGCTAAATAAAGGCATTGTTACAGTGAATCAGAGTGTTTCCAGTAATGGTTATACCATAGCCCTTGAATCAGCAATAAGTGATGGATACAGATCATTTTTCAAGTTCCGAGTAACTGCACCTACAGGGTCGATTCTCGATGGGGACCGATATGTTTTTGATTGCTCATCTCGAATTACAGGTAAAAATGGTGAAGATCTCAACCTCACATTTAATGCAGCGGGGGACGAAACACTAGAGGATAATATTACTGATAACGAAATCACGATTTTATACGAATCAACAACTGCACCTACAGAAGAGAGTGCAGGTATAATGAAACACGGAACAGTTTGTACAATCAGTATTTCAAAAATTAGTGAGTATCTTATAGTGGATGATGGTGCTGAAAAACGTCGTGAATTAGAAAAAGAGATTCCCGGAGAATGGGTATTCTCCATTACTTTTGATGAATCCACTCTTTTATCGGATGAATATGAATGCTTATCAACTCCTATACGTTATCCAGCTGAGCGTTACAAGAGAGAACATAGTTTTCCTGTCACTGTGCAGCTCACATCATTTAAGATTCGGGCGTTCGGCGGTACGCTTTGCTATGATAAACCGTTGACTGGATTTTGGGAAGGCATCGAGCTGGAACCAATGTTTGTTCATCTGAAAGATGGTACAGCAGTGGAAGCTCATTTTAGAACAGGTCAAAATAAAACAGATCATTGGGAATCTGTGTTTGAATTCGCAATACCAATGGCTGTAGGAGATATTGACTATATAGATTTTCCGGGTAGTCAGAAAATATTAGTTTCTACAGGCCATTCTTGAAAGAAGGACCAAGTTAATGACGAAACCAGACGGACAGCGCTGAACATATCATTATTGGAGGCACGATAATTGTGAATAGTAATCAAAACGAATCCCGGTGGATTCATTGTCCCATCTGCAATGGAAAGACCCGGACAAAGGTGTATGTGGATACTGTAATGTTCAAATTTCCACTGTACTGCCCCAAGTGTAAAACCGAAATCCAGATCGATATTTCACAACTGAAAATGACCGTAAGCAAATGAGCCAGACGTAGAACGCAGAGCCTGCTTTCCTGTGAAATCACATCACAGGGTAAGCAGGCTCTTTTCATTCAGACTATAATTAGTTTCCATTTCGTTTAAAGACAAATCGGAGAACGGAACAATCTATCCGTTTTTTTCGCCCATAGAAATAGCTCCGTCAATAGCTCCCTCGATTATTGGTAAGTATTCCTCCGGGCACAGTTTCAGCTTATGGCTGACACGCTGCCTCAGCTCACTTTCGTTCTGTATGACCGCCGGATTGAAATATCGTTCCATCGGTAAGCCGCAAATCCTCACGAGCTGTATCAGAACAGGCACGCTGGGTATTTTCCCAACATTTTCAATATCAGCAAGATATTTGACAGCAACATGTAGTGTTTCAGCAAGTGCCCTTTGCGTTATCCGCTTTGCTTTTCGTGCTGCTTTTACATCTGCTCCAAAGGTTTCAAATCCAGGACACTCTTCAATTATCGCCATATTTCATCACCCATGTACATTGTATAGTTCATATTCGCATTATGGGATGATGGAGTATGCGTTTTAACTACTCTTTATAGTTCTTCTTTTGGACTGTTCAAACGCAAAAATGTCACATTTCATAGATCTGCCCAGCGGCAGAAAAGAAAAAAAGCCGCTGCTGGGCAGTCACTTTTCATGCTTTAAATTCCCCCTTGGTGGCTTTGATTTTCAGAGCCGCCATTTTCTTTTGCGATTCATCAGGTTTGGTGGCTCATAGGAGGAAGCTGCCTTGGTTGTAAACTGCTGCCGTAGTCCGATAGGAGCATACCTGTCAAAAAAAGCTTGTCCCCCACACAGGACATCTGCGGCAATGAGGATGAACTATACGATGTAGTTGCTCTGCAAATTTTTCCATATTACGCCCATCCGGTAAGCTGCCGGTTGGGCGTTTTTCTGCGCCTTCCTCGCTGCCGCTCTCCACCGCCCCCCCATTCAGATTCCCAATAAAAATCTGAACGGAGGAAACACGGATGGGTATAACCACTGCAAATCATTCTACTTTACAGCAAAGAATATCAAATATTTTTCTCCCCAAAGGTTGCCGTTTTCCACTTTCACGGATTACCCCAGTGAAAGGGAGAAAAACGGCCACCCGCCTTCGCGGCTGCGAAGGGAGGTGAGAAAATGAAAGACTCCGTAGAGCAGCGCATTCAGAATCAGTTTGGCGGCTTTTGCACCAGGGTTTTGAAGAACGAAGCCAACCGTATTCATAACGAGTACGCAAGGCAGCGGGAACTGGAAAAGTCCTTGGAGGATATGACGCCGGAAGAATTGGAGCAGACCGCAGTCATGGACAAGTATTTCCATGACGACCATGTATTTGAGGTACTGGGCAAGCAGGTTGTTGTAACCGGCGATCTTCTGGCAGAAGCCATTGCCAAGCTGCCGGACAGGAAGCGGGACATCATTCTGCTGTCCTACTTCCTGGGACTGTCGGATCGTGAGATTAGCGAACATCTCCATGTTGTCCGTCAGGCGGTCAGCAAGCACCGTGCCGGTATTCTGAGGGAGCTGCGTGAGATTTTACAAAAGGAGGGATTTGAGTGGCTGTAGGCGTCAAAGCGCCCCTTCCGGCATCTGTCATTTTGGCAGCGGCCGATGGGGACGAAAAAGCGCTCAATGCTGTCCTCAGCCATTACCATGGGTACATCCGCTTTCTCGCCATGCGCCCGTTGAAAGACGAATACGGGAATGAGTTCCTGTGCGTTGACGAAAGTATGCGGCTCAGACTGGAAGCAAAGCTGCTGTACAGCATTGTGACCTGCTTTAAGGTACTGCCTGTGTAAAGCCACCCCCGGGGCGTGTTCTCCCTTTCCACACCCTGGGGCAAGGCTTTTGACAAAGAAAGCCCGGCGGATAATTCCGGCGCAGTATAAGGCAGACAGATACATCCCTTCTGTGCTGAGCCGGACGGCTGGTACGCCATGACCTCTTTGAGTGAGCGAACAATACCAGCACCGGAAAATGAGCGCGGTGGCTCATGGGCGACGATGCGCAGAAGGACAGGTACTCCCTTACAGCCACAGTCCGAGCGTTCAAAGCGTCGCAGGCAATGGGTAGGGCCCGGCAGACCGCCGGGGGGTGAAATTCCCGTGGCGCTGCGCCAGCAGCCGTCTGTTCTGCCCATTCGCATATCATTATCTTTCAAAACACTGAGAGGGAAATTATGAGTAAAAACAAGATGCCTGATAATGCAAAGCAGGCAAAGAATTGTCCTCTTGACCAAACAACGACCTACCACATAAACGGTAGGTCGTTCGTCGTTCAGCCGGTATTCAAACAGGAAAATGCCAATCCCCTGGGTGCGGTTTTGCTTCGCCTTATGTAGGCAGATTACGAAAAAAGTCTGTGATTTTTCTGAAACCGGCTGACAATCGCAGTCAAGCGCGGTATAATAGTTGCGTGAAGTAAAGAAAACGCAAGGAAATTTGTTGCTCGACTGCTAGAAAAGGAGGACTTATGAAAAAGTCGAACAACAAGAAAACACGCGACGTTACCGCGTTTATTTACCCCCGTCTATCGCGTGATGACAACCTGGAGGGGGAAAGCTACAGCATCAGCAATCAAAAGAAGCTACTGACCAAAACCGCCAAGGATATGGGCTATACCAATATCGTAACCTTCGTTGACGACGGTGTTTCCGGCGTTACCATGGATCGGCCCGGCTTTAATGAAATGATGCGTCAGCTTGAAGAAGGCAGGGCTTCTGCTCTGTTTGTCAAAGACCTTTCCCGGCTGGGCCGAAACTACATTGAAGTGGGGCGGTTGATGGAAGAATTCTTCCCGGAACACGATATCCGCCTTGTGGCGGTTTCAGACAACATCGATACCGCTGAAGGCGAAAATGAACTTGCTCCCATCCGTAACCTGTTCAACGAGTGGTACGCGCGGGACATCAGCAAAAAGCGCCGTATCAGCAATAAGATCAAGGGCAATGCCGGGGAACCAATGGGGCCGCCTCCCTTTGGCTACATGAAGGACCCGGAGAACCCCAAGCACTGGATCATCGACGAAGAAGCTGCCCAGGTAGTTCGGCGTATTTTCAGTATGATTCTGGACGGGTATGGAACGGAGCAGATTGCCACTATTTTTGAGGAAGAAGGAATCCTTACTCCTCGCGCCTATTGGCTGAAAAAGGGTGTCAAGAAGCCCGGAAAGGCAAAACAGCAGCCATCTACCAAGTGGAATGCCTCCACCATCGTGAATATTCTCGCTTTGCAGGAGTATTGCGGAGATGTGCTGAATTTCAAGACCTACTCCAAATCCTACAAAAACAAGAAGCGGATTCCCAATGACCGGGAAAACTGGGTGATCTTCAAAGACGTGCATGAGCCGGTTATTGATCGTGTGATCTGGGAACAGGTTCAGGAAAAGCGTGGCAAGATCCGCAGGCGGAAAGCCAAAGACGGTGAACGGAATATGTTCTGCGGTCTGCTGGTTTGCGCAGACTGTGGTCATAATCTGAACTTCCATTTCAATCAAGGAAATCACGACATCAAATACTTCAACTGCTCCAACTACAATAGCAGCCGGGGGACTTGTACATCGACCCATTACATCCGGGTGGATTTCCTGGAACAGGTGGTTCTGGGGGAAATCAAGCGGCTCACCAAGTACGCTGTGCATTATGAGGATGAATTCCAGCAAGCAATTATGGGCAGCACCCAGAAAACCGTTGAGCTGGAGCGGAAGCTGAAACAAAAAGAGCTGACCGCAACGCAAGCCCGTGACACGGAATTGGATGGTTTGTTTGAGAGGATCTACGAAGATAATCTCCCCGGCAAGCTGTCCGACGAACGCTTTGCCAGAATGTCCCAGCGGTATGAAGAAGAACAGGCTGGTCTTGCCGAGAAAATAAAAAAGCTCCGCAAGGAGCTGGACAAGCTCAGCAGTGAAGCCGTTTCTACAGATATGTTCTTGTCCACGGTGCGAAAGTACACACGAGCAAAAAAGCTGACACCCCGTATGGTAAACGAGCTGATCGATCACATTGAGGTCTATCAGGCTGAGAAGATCGACGGGGAGTGGGTTCAGAAACTGACCATCCACTACAACTGCATCGGCACCCTGTTTATCCCGGATACCGATTCCTTGCCTGTGCCGGATGTAACGGTAAACACCCGCAGAGGTGTATATGTCACCTACGAACCAGCGCAAAATGAGCAATAAAATAACGAGTGTTCTCACAGGATATCAAATCCTATAAGAACACTCGTTATGGTACGCCAGAAGGGACTCGAACCCCCGACCTACTGATTCGTAGTCAGTCACTCTATCCAGCTGAGCTACTGGCGCATACACTGCATCGCTGAGTGCTGAGATATAATAGCATATCGGGGTAGAAAATGCAAGGGCTTTTTCAAAAAAAGCCCTAATTTTTTTCTTCGTGCCTGGCTGCGGCAAAGAAAGCGGTCATGGCGGCCAGAATGGCGGTGCCGACGGCGGGGACGGCGAGCCAATTTGTGTCCGCAGCGGAGACCGGCGCGGCGGCGCGGAGGGCAGGGGAGGGATCCGGCTGCTGGGTGGGCAGCGGGGCGGGCTGGGTCGGCTCCGGCTCTGCCGGGTGGAGGGACGGCTCCAGATTTTCAAAGAAATCTCCCTCGCCGGTGTCTTCGCCCACGGTGGAGTAGTAGAGACCAAAGCTGCATGGGCTGTAGCGCTCCACCTCTGCCGCACGATCCGCGCCGCGGAAGTACCAGGCAAAATCCGCCTGCTGGCTGGCGTGGGCGGGGAAGCCCAGGTCGCGGGTTACCTCATAGGCGGTTTTGCCGCCGAAGGATTCCATGGGGATATCCCAGTTCATGATGATCGGGTTTTCTCCATACAGATGCAGGTAGGTCTTTGGTACCTGGTAGGCACCATATTCTTCCGCCGATTCCGGGAACTGGGCGGGATCGGCGCTGCTCTTTGCCGCCTGCTTCAGAAGATCAGATGTGAGCTGGTGCATTCCGTGGCCGTATTCCCCTCGCTCGTCGTGTCCCACCGCCACCAGGGGGCGGTAGTGGCGCAGGTTCTCCACCACGAAACCCAGAAGTGCCTGCCTGGAATAGCCCTCGGATTCATAAAATTCATAGGCGTCCTCCATGTCGAAGGTGTAGTAATCCGGGAACGCGCCGAACACGGGATAGTCCCGCACGCCCACGGCCCAGAGGCCATTGAGCATCTCGTGCACCCGGTAGGGCACCATATTGCGGTGGTCGGTGAAATACACCACCTGCACCCGCATGCCCTTTTCCGATGCGTACCAGGGGAGCAGCCCGGCAAAAAAGAGCTGTTCGTCGTCCCCGTGGGTGGAGAGCAGGAGCAGGTCGGCCCCGCCTGCCGGGATGGTCTGCCACTGCTGCACCCAGTCGGGAAGCGCCCCGGGCGTAAGGACGCGAAGCTCATTGAGCCTGGCCCCGCCGGAGGAAAAGGTCAGGCTGACGCTCTGGGGCAGCCGCCCCAGGGCGTGCTCCGCGTCCAGGTAATAGTGGAGCATCCCGCCGGTATCCACCTGAACGGTACGCTCGTCCTCGGTCAGCGTAAGCGTCCCGTAGGGCAGGTCGAACACCAGGTAGAGGCCGGAGATCCCGTCCCGCGCGCTCAGGGTGAGGCAGGCGTCCGCCCGCACGTCCTGAGAGGCCTCCAGCTCCATGTCAAACAGCGCCTCCCGGCGATGGATGCCTGTGGCGGTAATGATACATTCCTCTGACGATACATCCTCGGCCGCCGCTGTCCCTGCCATGAGGAGCAGCAACAGAAGCGGGAACAAAAGTCTCTTCATTTTTCTTCCTCCCCATTTAAATTCCTGAAAAAACCGCCTGAAAATATAAAAAATTTCCTCTGTGCCCCGCCCTTGACAAGGGGGTATTCTGCCTGTACAATAGCACCAGAATTGTCGAAAGGGATAAAAAATATGCAGGAATATGCCGTTCCCGCCGCTCTGGCGCGGCTGCTGCCGCCCTGGTACCGGGCCAACCGGCGCAGCCTCCCCTGGCGGGAGGACCGGGCCGCCTATCATATCTGGATCTCCGAGATCATGCTTCAGCAGACCCGCGTGGAGGCCGTCAAGGGGTATTATGCCCGGTTTTTGACAGAACTTCCAGATATCCGCGCCCTGGCCGCCTGCGACGACGAGCGGCTCCACAAGCTGTGGGAGGGCCTGGGCTATTACAGCCGGGTGCGCAACCTGAAAAAGGCAGCCCAGGTGATCGTGGAGAAGTACGGCGGGGCGTTTCCCGAAACCTATGATGAAATTCTGGCCTTGCCCGGCATCGGGGAATATACGGCGGGAGCGATCTGCTCCATTGCCTATGATCTGCCCACTCCGGCGGTGGATGGAAATGTGCTGCGGGTGTGCGCCCGGCTTACCGGCGACGAGGCATCCATCGACCTGCCGGAGACGAAGAAAAGGGTGCGTGCAGCTCTGGCTGCCATCTATCCGAAAAACGCGGGGGAGTTCACCCAAAGCCTGATGGAGCTGGGAGCGACCCTGTGCGGTCCCAATTGGAAGCCCCGGTGCGACGCGTGCCCCTGCCGGGCGATCTGCGCCGGTTTCCAGAGCGGGACGGCGGAGGCCCTGCCCGTCCGCTCCCCCAAGCGGGAGAAGCGCCAGGAGGACAGAACGGTATTCATCCTCTCCTGCGGCGGACGCTACGCGCTGCACAAGCGGGATGACAAAGGACTTCTGGCAGGGCTGTGGGAATTTCCCAATGTCCCCGGCAAGCTGGAGCTGCCCCAGGCACTGAGGGTACTGGAGGCCATGGGGATTACCCCCAGGGAGCTGGGCCGCCAGGTGGAGCGGAAGCACATCTTCACCCACATTCAGTGGAATCTGCGGGGCTTTTATCTGGAAACGGCGGGCTGCACCGGCGGCTTTCAGTGGTTCACAAAAGAAGAAATCAATGCACAGGCGGCGCTGCCCACGGCGTTCCGCCAATTCTGGGAGGAAATCGACCATGTTTGATTACCATATGCACTCCCGCGTCTCCTTCGACGGCCACGACACCGGCGCGGCGCTGGTGCAGGCGGCGGAGCGCGCCGGGCTGAAGGAGATCTGCTTTACCGACCACATGGATTATGTCCGCGGTGCGCAGGAGCAGACGATGATATTCACCGAGGAGGCCTACGGCGCGGAATATGACGGCCTGGAAAGCAGCTGCCTGAAGATCCGCCGGGGCATGGAATATGGCCTTTACCGGGATAACCAGACCCGGATGCGGCAGGATATCGCCCGACGGAACTATGATTTCATTCTTGGCTCCGTGCATTTTGTGGACGATATAGACGTTTATTTTGCCCCCTATTGGCAGGGCAAGACGGTTTATCAGGCCCAGCGGCGCTATTTTGAGGAAATGCTTGATTGCGTGCAGGCGAACGACGATTTCGACGTGCTGGCCCACATGACCTATCTGCACAAGGGAAAGGGCAGCCCGGTGAAAACGCCTCTTGCCTACGCCGATCACAGCCAGATCATCGATGAGATCCTGCGTACCCTGGCCGCCAAGGGAAAGGGCCTGGAGCTGAACACCAGCGGCGTGGATCGCTGCGGCGGCTATCTGCCCACCGCCGATTATTTCCGCCGCTTCCGGGAGCTGGGGGGCAAGATCGTCACCGTCGGCTCCGATGCCCACACCGCCGACCGGGTGGGGCAATACTGCCGGGAGGGCTGCCGGGTGCTCATGGATATTTTCGGCTATGTATGCACCTTCCAGGGCCGGGAGCCGATTTTCCACCGGGAAATGGACTGACGGCGCGGCACCGCTTTTGTGTATTTTCGCCAAGGCCCAATTACAAGACTTTGACCGTGAGAATAGACATATTTCTGATAACCAATTTGTATATTTTCAACGAACTGTCCGCCCCTTGTGGGCGGATGGTTTTTATAGATGCACAAATCTTGCTTTTTGGTTGACAATCGCGGCGGAATTCGATATACTATACCTTAGAAATTTATCAGATTGAACAAAGGAAGAGGGAAGCTGATTCCATGGTTCGAAAATGGGAGCTTACGATCCCGCAGCTGTCCGGCGATACGCCGCGCCGGGCTTATATCTACCTGCCGGAATCCTATGAGGCCGACACCCAGCGCCGCTATGGCGTGATGTACATGTTTGACGGGCACAATGTATTCTTCGACGAGGACGCCACCTATGGGAAGTCCTGGGGCATGGGGAAGTATCTGGACGAGGCGCACAAACAGCTGGTCGTCGTCGCCGTGGAGTGCAACCACCAGGGCTCCCGCCGCCTGGCGGAATACTCCCCCGTCAGCTTCGCGGAGGATTCCCTGGGCCGGATCGCCGGCAAGGGGCGCACCTACATGAACTGGATGGTGCGGGAGCTGAAGCCCTATATCGATGCCCATTACCGTACGCTGCCCGACCGCGGCAATACCGTGATCGCAGGCTCCTCCATGGGCGGACTGATGGCGCTGTATGGGGCCACGGTCTACAATGATGTTTTTCAGCGGGCAGCCTGTCTCAGCCCCAGCCTGTGGGTCGCGCCGGGAAAGCTGCTGGAGCTGATCGCCAGAGCCCGCATCCGCCGGGGCACCTGCATTTATATGGATTACGGCGAGAAGGAGCTTTCCAACCACGGGGGCAGCACGCAGGCGCTGCTTGCCGCCGCACAGCTGCTGATGGTAAAGGGCGTGAATGTGACGCTGCGGATCGCACCGGGCGGCTCCCACTGCGAAGCCTCCTGGGAAAAGCAGATCCCCGTCTTTATGGAATGTCTGGGCTTGTAGGAGAGAGCGTATGGAGATTCGTTATTTCAAGCATTACAGCGGCCATCTGGGCCGGGATATGGAATTCAAGGTCTACGGCCATGCCGGCAAGCCGGTGATCTTCATCCCCTGCCAGGGCGGGCGGTTCTTCGACTTTGAAAATTTCGGCATGATCGACCATTGGGAACCCTGGATCGAGGCGGGGCGCTGCACTGTGTACGCCTGCGACTGCATCGACAATGAATCCTGGGCGGCCGTGGGGGCGGACTGCCGCTGGCGCATTGAGAATCACGAGCGCTGGGTGCACTACATTATGGAAGAGCTGGTTCCCTACATCCGTCATCTCAGCGGAGAGCGCAACGGCTACGACCAGGGCATCATGACCTTCGGTGCGTCTATGGGTGCGATGCACGCGGCCAACCTCTATTACCGCCGCCCCGACCTGTTCGACAGCTGCTTTGCCATTTCCGGCTTGTATGACAGCGGGGAGTTCTTCGGCGACTATTGCGATGACTTGGTGTATAACAATTGCCCGGTGTACTACCTGGCAAACATGGCTCCCGACCACCCTTGGATGGATATGTACAACCATCAGAAATCCCTGATCGTCTGCGGCCAGGGCGCGTGGGAGGATGTGTTGGTGGAGAGCACCCGCCGCCTGGACACCGTGTGCGCCCAAAAGGGCATCCACACCCGGTTTGAGTATTGGGGCTTCGACGTAAACCACGACTGGCCCTGGTGGTTCAAAATGGTGGAAACCTATTTACCGTGGTTCTTTGGGAACCTCTGAATCAATCGTCTGCGGCTGGACAGCGGATCTTTTTCACCATCTGTGCGGTATCAAAAGTGGGAAATACATACAGTATTCCGCCGCTTTTGATACCTTCATCTGGTGAAAAATCTCTCGCTGCCAGCTCTTGCCGATTGAATCAGAGCTTCCCTGGGAACCTCTGAAAAGTGCATCACTTTCTGTGAAAGAGAGACCGATATGAAGAATTTTATTTTTATCTCCCCCAATTTCCCCGCGACCTACTGGCGCTTCTGCCGGGAGCTGAAGAACAACGGCATGCGGGTGCTGGGCATCGGCGACAGTCCCTACGACGAGCTGCTGAAGGAACTGAAGGATTCCCTGGACGAATACTACAAGGTTTCCTCCCTGGAAAATTACGACGAGGTATTCAGGGCCGTGGCCTTCTTCACCTACAAGTACGGCAAGATCGACTGGCTGGAATCCAACAACGAATACTGGCTGATGCGCGACGCCAGGCTCCGTACCGAGTTCAACATCACCACCGGCCCCAAGCTGCCGGACATGGCCAAGATCAAATTCAAGTCCGCCATGAAGGGCTACTATGCCAAGGCCGGGCTGCCCACCGCCCGCTATCACCTGGTGGAGGGGCTGGATGACGCACTGGAGTTTGCCAACTACGTGGGCTATCCCGTGGTGGTCAAGCCCGATGACGGCGTGGGGGCGAACAACACCTATAAGCTGCGCAATGACGACGATGTGCGCCGGTTTGTCAGCACCAAGGACGACGCCGTTTACATCATGGAGGAGTACGTCAACGGCTTCGTGCAGACCTATGACGCCATCCTCGATTCCCACGGCGATCCCCTGTTTGAAAGCGGCAACATCACGCCCCTTTCCATCATGGATATCGTCAATGAAAACGGCGATTCCCGCTATTACCTGGTCAAGGAGCTGCCCGAGCGGATCCGGGACGCGGGTCTGCGGACGGTAAAGGCTTTCGGCGTTACCAGCCGGTTCGTGCACCTGGAATTCTTCGTGCTGAACGAGGATCAGGAGGGACTGGGCAAGAAAGGGGATATCCTGGGCCTGGAGGTCAATATGCGCCCTGCCGGCGGCTATACCCCCGAAATGTACAATTTTAGCCAGGAGACCGACGTCTACAAGATCTGGGCGGACATGGTGGTCTACGACGCCAACACCAAGCCCACCGGCAATCACCACTTCTGCGCTTTCTACGGCCGCCGGGACGGCCGCACCTACCGCCTGGACGACTATGAGATCACCCTGAAATACCGCGACCATCTGAAAATGTGGGGCCGCATCCCCGACGCCCTGTCCGGCGCAATGGCCAATCAGATGTACGTCTGCACCTTCGACACCCAGGAGGAGCTTGACCAATTCTACAAGGACATGTCCGCTGTGTATTGATCCCTGCCGCAAAAACCGCAGGCCTCCGTTTTTTGGAGGCCTGCGGTTTTGTTTGCAAAATGGACATATTCTTTTTCCTTCTTGTTAAAAATTGAGAACACTTCTCGTATTGACATTTCCGTTCCGCCGTATTATAATGGCCCGAAAATGAGAGACCCGCGCTGTGATGCTGCGGCTTGGGAAGGATGGTGAACAATGATGACAAAGCGTAACCGTATTTTGGCCCTGGTAACGGCGGCGGTCGTTCTTTTCGTCATGCTCACCTCTGTGTTCTTCATTGCCGCAGAGGCTGGGCACGACTGCATCGGCGACGGCTGTGAGATCTGCTGCCAGGTCAATGCCTGCCGTGCTGTGCTGCGTGGGCTGGCGCTGGCCGTAATTGCCGCTGCTCTGGCCGCGGCGGCCGGTGCCGTCCTTTGCTGTGATTTTGCCGCATGGCAGGAGCAGGCGCGCAGCTGCACGCTGGTTTCTCTCAAGGTGAAGCTTTTGGATTAATTTTCTGATAAACAAGGATGCTGGTCTGCCGTTTTGGGGCGGGCCTTGCGGTGCTGCCGCCATCCTTGTATTTTTGTGCCCTTTTTAGCAAGAGCTATAATGAAATCAGAAAATAAATCTGGAGGTTTTTATTATGAAAAGAATTTTTTCGGTATTTCTTGCCGTTATGATTGCTGCCGCCGCGCTGTGCTGGAATGGGATTTCTGCGAAGGCAGCGGATGCAAAAAGATTAAGCGTCGTTACCACCATCTTCCCGGAATACGACTGGGTACGGCAGATTCTCGGCGACAAATTTTCTGATGCCGATGTCACGATGCTGCTGGACAATGGCGTTGACCTGCACAGCTACCAGCCCACCGTGGACGATATGGTGAAGATCGCAAACTGCGATCTGTTCATCTACGTCGGCGGCGAGTCCGACGGATGGGTGGAGGACGCCCTGAAAAATGCGGTCAACAAGGATATGAAGGTCATCAACCTGCTGGAAGTGCTGGGCGACTCCGTAAAAGAGGAAGAAACCGTTGAGGGTATGCAGGAGGTAGAGCACGATCACGAAGATGCCGATGAGCATGAGGACGCAGAAGAACACGAGCATGAGGAAAAGGCGGAATATGACGAGCACGTCTGGCTCTCTCTGAGAAATGCCGAAACGCTTTGTGAGGCAATTTCCGATGCGTTGCAGCAGATCGCCTCTGACAATAAGGATGCCTACGCTGCCAATACTGCCGCCTATGTTGAAAGACTGGCTGCGCTTGACACAGATTATCAGGCAGCTGTGGACGCCGCAACTTATCAAACCGTTCTGTTTGGCGACCGTTTCCCGTTCCGCTATCTGGCGGACGATTACGGTCTGAGCTATTATGCCGCTTTTGTCGGCTGCTCCGCCGAAACCGAGGCCAGCTTTGAAACGATCACGTTCCTGGCTGGGAAAATGGATGAGCTGAACCTGCCCTGTGTTCTGACCATCGAGGGCGCACAGCACAGGATCGCCCAGACCATCGTGGAGAACACTACCGCGAAAAATCAAGAGGTGCTGACCATGGATTCCATGCAGTCCACCACCTCCAAGGATGTGGCAAACGGTACGACCTACCTCTCCATCATGGAACAGAATCTTTCCGTGCTGAAGCAGGCGCTGGGTTAAGGAGGCAGACACATGGCTCAGTTTACCTGTCAGAATCTCTGCGTCGGCTACGATGGGAGGCCTGTTTTGCAAGACCTTAATTTTGAGGCCTGCCCAGGGGACTACCTGTGCATCGTAGGGGAAAACGGTTCCGGCAAAAGTACCCTTATGAAAACGATTCTCGGCTTACAAATGCCCATCGGCGGCAGAATTTTGACGGGCGATGGGCTGAGAAAAAATGAGATCGGCTATCTGCCGCAGCAAACGCAGGTACAAAAGGATTTCCCGGCATCCGTGAGAGAGATCGTTCTCTCCGGGTGCCAGGGACGCTGCGGCAGCCGGCCCTTTTACAGCAAGGAAGAAAAGCAGCTTGCGGCGGAAGCAATGGACAAGATGCAGCTTACGATCCTTGCAAAACGCTGCTATCGGGAGCTTTCCGGCGGTCAGCAGCAGCGGGTGCTGCTTGCCCGTGCGCTGTGCGCCACTCAGAAAATGCTGCTTTTGGACGAGCCTGTTTCCGGGCTTGATCCTAAGGTGGCAGCCGAAATGTACCGCCTGATTGAAAAATTGAATCATTGTGACGGTATTACCGTTATTATGATCTCTCACGATATTGCAGCCGCAGTCAAATATGCCAGCCACATTCTGCACATTGGGAAAACGGTTTTCTTCGGAACAAAGGAAGAATACCTGCAAAGCCCTCAGGGGAAGCTCTTTGCGGCACAGAAAGGCGGTGAGGAGCAGTGAGCCAGATCATAGAAAAGCTGACGCTTTATTGGGCGTATCCCTTTGTCCGTTATGCGCTGGTGGTGGGGGTGCTGATTGCGCTGTGTTCCTCGCTGCTGGGCGTGACGCTGGTGCTGAAGCGCTTCTCCTTCATTGGGGATGGGCTGTCCCATGTGGCTTTTGGAGCCATGTCTATTGCCGCCGTGCTGCAAGTCAGCAATAAAATGCCCCTGGTGATGGCGATCACCATCCTGAGTGCTATCCTGCTGCTGCGTACGGGCCAGAACACCAAAATCAGGGGGGACGCCGCTGTTGCCATGATCTCGGTGGGAGCGCTGGCCATTGGCTATCTGCTGATGAATTTGTTTTCCGCGTCCTCTAATTTGTCCGGGGACGTGTGCAGCACACTCTTTGGTTCTACCTCCATTCTGACCCTCTCCCGGGTGGAGGTCTGGCTGTGTGTCGTACTGTCTATTCTTGTTGTGGCGACGTATATCCTGTTTTACAACAAAATCTTTGCCCTGACCTTTGATGAAAGCTTTGCCAGAGCTGCCGGTACCAGGGTGGGGATGTATAATCTGCTGATTGCCGTGGTGGTCGCCGTTATTATTGTGCTGGCAATGAACCTGGTCGGCTCTTTGTTGATTTCCGCCCTGATTATTTTCCCTGCGCTCTCCGCCATGCGGCTGTTCAAAAGCTTCCGGGGTGTAACGCTTTTCTCTGCCGCGCTGTCCGTCCTGTGTGCTCTGGTGGGGATATTGACCGCCATTCTGGCGGGAACCCCGGTGGGCTCCACCATTGTGGCGGTTCAGGTCGCCGCGTTCGGACTTTCCTGCCTGGCAGGCGCGATTCTTGGAGGTATTCGTAAATGAAAAGAAAAATCGTTATCCTTTTGGCGGCGGCGCTGCTGCTCTCCGGCTGCGGCAAGCGCGTTGATGAACCCGTCCAGACGGCAACGGCCCAGACGTCCCAGACCGTCGCGGAGCCGGAGGCGGCCCCAGTCCCATCCGGCGAGGTGCTCGACCTGACAAAGCTCAGCAGCACGATGGTGTACTCCGAGGTGTTCAACATGCTCTCAGACCCGGATCGGTATGTGGGCAGGGTCGTGAAAATGAACGGTGTCGCTGCCTGCTTCGCGAACCCTCAAACCAATCAGCTTTACTATGCCTGTGTCATTGCCGATGCCACCGGCTGCTGCGCCCAGGGCCTGGAGTACGTTCTGACCGACGGGGAGGTATACCCGGAGCTGGACACCAGCATCACCGTCACCGGCACCTTTGCCCTGTATGAGGAAAACGGCTACAAGTGCTTTCACCTGGTAGACGCGCTCCTGTCTGCGTGACCGCAAATCAGAGCTTCCCAAATTGAGAGCCGCATGTGAACCGAAAAGTCCACATGCGGCTTTTGTCGTCAGAATTCCCCCGCGGCGTACATGACGGCGGAGAGGGCGCACAGGGGGGCGGTTTCGCAGCGGAGGATGCGGCGGCCCAGGGTGCAGATCTGCATTCCCGCGCTGCGGGCCTGGGCTACCTCGTTTTCCTCCAGGCCGCCCTCCGGGCCGGTGAGCAGGCTGACGGTGCCAAAGGGCGGGGCGGACAGAGCCATGCGCAGGGTGGTAGCGTGCTCGTTTTCATAAAACAGCAGCGCCTTGTCCGCCTTTGCCGCCCGCTCCAGCGCCTCCCGGTAGCTGCCCAGGGTGAGTACCTGGGGAATGCGGCCCCGGCCGGACTGCTCGGCGGCGGAGGCGGCGATCTTCTGCCAGCGCTCCAGCTTCTTTTTCAGACTTTTTTCGTCTGGGCGGGAGACGCACCGGGCGGAGGGGAAGGCCACGATCTCAAAGGCCCCCAGCTCCGTGGCTTTCTGGATCACGTGCTCCAGCTTGTCCGCCTTGGGGAAGGCCATATAGACGCTGACCCGCACCGCCGCCTCCGTTTCGCTTTGGCGGCACTGCGCTACCTCCAGTGTCATATCCGCTGCCCCCACCGCTGCCACGGTGCACAGCGCCTCCCGGCCCGCGCCGTCGCAGACCAGCAGATGCTCGCCGGGCTTCAGACGGAGCACCCGGGCATGCTGAAAATTTTCATCCGTCAGGCGCAGGGACGGAACGTCCAGCGCTTGACCGGGCATAAAAAATCTTGTCATTGCTTTCTCCTAGCCGTTCAGGCGTTCTTCCATGCCTGGAATGAGAACAGAACCAGAATCGGGAAGATCTCCAGCCGTCCCAGCAGCATGTCCAGAATCAGCACGATCTTGCTGAGATCTCCATACACGTCATAGTTGCAGGTCGGTCCCACCAGCTCCAGACCGGGGCCGATGTTGTTCAGGCAGGACAGCACAGCGGACAGGTTGGTGTCGATGGAGAAACCGTCCAGCGAGACGATCACAAAGCTGGCGAAAAGAATGATCACATAGGCGCACAGATATGCGTTGGTATTGGCCACCACCCGCTCGCTGACCACCGCACCGTTGTTGCGGATGACCTGCACCTTGCGAGGGTGGAGCATCTGCGCAATGCTGCGCCGCAGGCTCTTGAACAGAAGCAGCACCCGCGCCACCTTGATGCCGCCGCCGGTGGAGCCGGCGCAGGCGCCCACCACCATCAGGCACAGCAGAATGGTCTTGGAAAAGCTGGGCCACAGGTCAAAATCCGTGGTGGCAAAGCCGGTGGTGGTGATGATGCTGCCCACCTGGAAGGCCGCGTGACGCACCGTCTCGCTCAGGGAGGCATAGAAGCCCCGGATATTCCAGACGATCAGGGCAATGCTCCCCAGCACGATGCCCGCATACAGCCGCAGTTCCTCGTCCTTGAGCACGCTTTTGATCTGCCGCAGGACCAGCAGGTAATAGCAGCTGAAATTCACGCCGAACAGCAGCATGAACACCGTGGTCACGTTCTGGATATAGGGGCTGTAACTGGCCATGGAATCGTTCTTGATGCCGAAGCCGCCGGTGCCCGCCGTACCGAAGGCGGTGCACAGGGCATCCAGCACCGGCATCTTTCCGGCCAGCAGGAACAGAAAGTTCAGAACCGTCAGGGCGATGTACAGCAGGTACAGAATGGCCGCCGTCTCCCGCATTTTCGGCACCAGCTTGCCAACGCTGGGCCCGGGGCTTTCTGCCCGCAGCAGATGCATGGTGAAGCCCTGGCCGCCGCCCCGGCTGGGGGCTACGGCCAGCAGAAATACCAGCACGCCCATGCCGCCGACCCAGTGGGTAAAGCTGCGCCAGTACAATAGCCCCTTGGCCATGCTCTCCACCTCCGGCAGAATGGAAGCGCCGGTGGTGGTGAAGCCGGATACGGTTTCAAACAGGGCGTCAATATAGCGGGGGATCGCCCCGGAGATGCGGAAGGGCAGCGCGCCCACCAGGCTGAGGATAAACCAGCTCAGGGCCACACACACCATGCCGTCGGTGGCGTAGAAAGCGCTGCGGGCATTGCGGCAGAGAAAATACAGCGGCACCGCCAACACCGCGATCAGCGCCAGCGTCACCACGAAGCCGTGAACGGCGGCGCTCTCGCCATAGCCCAGGCTGATGAGCAGCGCGGGGATCAGAAACAGCCCTTCGATCAGAAGCAGCTGGGCGGTAAGCCGCCCCATCATTTTGTAATTCATGGAGCCTCCTGATCACGCGAAGATGTCATTCAGCTGGTACAGCACCTCGCGCCCGTTGGTGACCACCAGCACAATGTCGCCGGGCTGGAACACGGAGTCGCCGTTGACCAGCTTGGGGGCCGCGCCGTGGGAAATGGAAACCAGCAGCACGTTGGGCTTCAGCTTGATCTGCTTCAGCGGCTCTCCGCAGTGGCGGGTGTGCTCGTCCACCTGGAATTCCATGGCCTCCGCCTGGCCGTCGGCAATGGAATGAACGGTGAGGGCCGCGCCGGTCTGGTTCTTCATGGCCCGGACGTAGCGGGCAATGATGCTGCTGCAAAGATCCTTGGGGCAGATCACGCTGCCCAGGGACAAGCTGTCAATCAGGCTGCGGTTGTCGGCGTTGCCCAGGCGGGTGATCACCTGGGGAACCCCGCAGCTGGCCGCGTACAGCGAGACGATCATGTTCATCTCGTCCAGCCCGGTGCAGCTGACCAGGGCGTCGTACTGGGCAAGGCCCTCGCTGAGGAGAAGGTCCTGGTCGCTGACATCGCCGTGGATAATGTCCGTGCCGGGCAGCAGGGCGCTCAGCTCCTGGCAGCGCGAAAGGCTGGATTCCACGATCTTGACATCCATGCCCTCTTTTTCCAGCCGGGTAGCCAGGTAGTAGCCCACCGTGCCGCCGCCGCAGATCAGCACCCGGCGTACCCGGTGGGAGAGAATGCCCAGACTGTTCAGCAGAGTGGTCAGGTTTTCGGAAAGGGCGGTGACGAAAATGCGGTCGCCCTCCCGCAGGGTGAAATCGCCGCCGGGGGCGATGGCCGCGCCGTTGCGCAGCACGGCACATACCAGCACCTTGCACTTGATGATGCTGCGCAGGTCAACGAGCTTGACGTTGCGCAGCTTGCTCCCCGCGTCCACCCGCAGCTCCACGATCTCCATCCGCCCCTTGGCGAAGGTGTCCCGCCGCAGGAAACCGGGGTACTTCAGCAGCCGGTGGATCTCCGTAGCGGCCTGGTTTTCGGGATTGATGACCATGGAAAGGCCGAATACGTCCCGCATGCGGTATGCCTGCTCGTTGTACTCCGGGTTGCGGATGCGGGCGATGGTGTGCAGCCTGGGGTTCATGGAGTGGGCGGTGGTGCAGCACAGCAGATTGATCTCATCGTGATTGGTCACGGCGATGAGCAGCTCTGCCTCCTTCACGCCGGCCTGACTGAGCACCGCCATGGAAGCGCAGTTGCCCTCCACCGAGATCACATCGTACCGTTCCACGCTGGCGTCCAGAACGGTGGAATTGTAGTCGATGACCGTGACATCGTGGCCCTCGGCAGTGAACTGCCGGGTCAGCGCAATTCCGACCTTGCCGTCTCCGGCAATGATAATCTTCATAGCAGCCTCCATTTGCATAAATTGCAGCTATTATAGCAAATCGTCCTTGGTTTTACAATGGGGCAGCATCTATTTCGTCAGAATTTCCACCGCCGCCTGGATCTGCGGATCCTCCGACGGCTCCAGGTTGCCGTAGGCAATGGCGGTGCGGGTGACGTCGTCCACCTCCACCTGGACATCCGGCTGGATGCCGGTGCCGATCAGGCTCTTGCCCTGGGGGGTGAAGTACTTGCCCACGGAAAGACCGATGGCAGAGCCGTCCTTCAGCTCATAGGTATATTGGAAATAGCCCTTGCCGCAGGTAGGCATGCCTACTACGGTGCCCGCGCCGTATTCCTGGATGGCGGCGGGGAAGAACTCGGCGGCCGAGTAGGAATCCTCGTTGCACAGGACCGCAATGGGCATGTCCAGGTAATCGGCGTCGGATTCGTCCACGCTCTCCCGCCCGGCGTAGTCCACGGTGCGGAACAGCGGTCCCTCCGGCAGCAGATAGTCCAGCACCTTCACCAGCTCCGAGGCGTAGCCGCCGGGGTTGTTGCGCACGTCAAAGATCAGGGCCTCCGCGCCCTGCTCCCGCAGTGCCTCGATGGCGGCAATGGTCTCCTGAGCGCAGCGCTCGTCAAAATTGTGAATGGCGATCAGGCCGATACCTCCGTCCAGCATCTGGGAGATAACGACCTCGGTGAGAATTTTTGTCCGGGTCACCGGGAAGGAGAGGGTATCCTCCCCCCGCTTTACCTCCAGGGTCACCTGTGTTCCCTCCTTGCCCCGGATGATCTCCCGCAGGGCGGAGGTGGTCAGCTCCAGCACACTCTGGCCCTCGGCGGATATCACGATATCCCCGGCCAGCAGTCCGGCCTCCTGGGCTCCGCTGCCGTTCTGCACGGCGATGATCTGGAAGCCGCTGCCGTCCTCTGCCGGGGTGATGGTGATGCCGATGCCCACATAGGCGTTCTCAACCTGCTCTTTGTGAGCGGCGTAGTCCTGGGCGTTCAGGTAATAGCTCCACCGATCCCCCAGGGAGGCGATCATGGCATCGGCCGCGGCATCCTCCGCCTTGGCCATATCCGCGTCCTCGATAAAGCGGCTTTCGATCAGCGCTTCGATCTGATCCAGCTTGGAAGTCCCGGGGACGTGCCCGGAAACCAGCAGCAGCGTTACTGCGCACGCCGCCAGAGCGGTCACCGCATAAGAAAAGAATGTGGTCAGTTTTTTCATGTCGTTCACCTTTTTCAATATTTCGGGGAGAATGTCAAAGGGGACTGCCCCACAGTGTGAGGCAGTCCCTGGTGTGGGGGATTTATTCAGAGATTCCTTAGTACAGGCTGACGTAGCTGCACGGGTTGACATAAGCGCCGTTCTGGGCGATGCCGAAGTGCAGGTGGTTGCCGGTGGAGATGCCGGTGCTGCCGACGTAGCCGATGGTCTGGCCCTGGTTTACCTTCTGGCCGCTGCTGACGACGTAGTTCGTCATATGCATGTAGATGGAGGAGAAGCCGTCGCCGTGGTTGATGGTGACGTAGTAGCCGGCGGAATTGGAATAGCTGGCAATGGTCACCGTGCCGCCCCGGGAGGCGACGATGGGCGTACCCGCGTTGGCCGCCAGGTCAACGCCCTGATGGTAGCGGGAGGCGCCGCTGGTGGGGGATTCCCGGAAGCCGAAGGGACTGGAGATCTTTTTGTAGCTGCAAGGTACCAGCCAGGAGCTGCCCACGGTAACGTCGCTGCCGGAGCTGTTACTGCCGGAATTATTGCTGTTGCTTCCGTTGGGGTCGCTGATGGGGACGGAGGGGGCGACGGTGGTGGGGGGGACGTAGGTCGCCATGTAGGCAAGCCATTCCTCCAGCTTGGCCTCGTTGTACTCCTGCTCCTTCTGCGCGATCTGGGCCAGGAGCTCCTCGTCCTCGGCCTCCAGATCCTCCTGCTGGAGCTTCAGCTCCTCGCCCTTGGCGATCAGCTGGACGATCAGATCGTCCGCCTCCTGGCGCTTGGCATCCAGCTCCTTCTGGGTGCTGTCCAGCTCGGTGCGGGTGCCCTCCAGCTCGGCCTTTTCCCCGGCCAGCTCTGCCTGGGCGTCCTCCACCCGCTGGGCGGCGTCGCTCAGCTCCTGCAGGCGGCGGGTGTCGGAGGAAGCGATCTCCTCCACCATGTTCAGCCGGTCGAGCAGGTCGGAAAAGCTGTTGGCCTTGAAGAGCACCGCCCAATAGCTGACGGTCCCTTCCTCTTCCATGGCCCGGATGCGGGTTTTGCAGTCCTCGTTCAGCTGGTCGAACCGGGCCTCAGCGGCGTCCAGCTCCTCCTGCTGGTCGGCGATCAGCACGCTGTATGCGCTGATCTGCTCGTTGATGTTGATGATCTCGGCGTGGAGCAGGCCGATCTCCTGATCGATCACGTTCTTCCGGGCTACAATGTCGGCGATCTCATCGGAGGTGGCCTGGTACTGCACCTGAAGCTCGGAGATCTGATTCTTGATATCCTTGCGGTCGTCCTGCAGGGAGTTGATCTGCTTGCGGATCTCGCTGGAGGAAGCGGCGGCGGAGGCACGGGTGGGCAGGATGCTGATCAGAAGGGTCAGCAGCATGATGGCCGCCATCACCCCGGCAAGGATGGAAACAAGACGTTTGCGGTTTTTCATATGCGTTCTCCTTTGCGTGTTACAGGTAAGCCATGGGGTTGACATAGGTCCCGCCGTAGGAAACGCCGAAATGCAGATGCGGGCCGGTGGCAATGCCGGTGCTGCCCACATAGCCGATCAGCTCTCCCTGGGCGACGGACTGCCCCTTGCTGACCACGTAACGGGTCATATGCATATAGATGGAAGCAAAGCCATCTCCGTGATTGATGGATACGTAGTACCCCGCGCCGCCCGCCTGATAGGAGGCGACGGTGACGGTGCCCGCCCGGGTGGCATAGATCGGTGTGCCGGAGGGACAGGCCATGTCCACGCCCTTGTGGTTGCTGGAGGCCCCCGCCGTGGGGGACTTGCGGTTGCCAAAGGGACTGGAAATGGTGTAGCCGGAGACCGGCTCGATCCAGGTGGCGTTGGAGGGGGGATTCTCACCCTTCAGCGCCATTTTTACCAGCTCTTCTTTGTACTGCGCCGCCTGAAGCTCCTTTTGCTTCTGGGCAATTTCAGTAAGCAGATCGTCCTGGATTTTTGAGGCTTCATCCAGAACGGCCTGGAATTCGCTCTGCTGGGCGATCAGCTCCCGCAGAATATCGTCCGACTCGGTACGCTTGACCTTCAGCATTTCCTCGCTGTCGGAAAGCTGCTGCCGGGTCTCCTGCAGGTCGAGCATTTCCTCGTTGAGGATGCGCTGGTTTTCCTCCACCGTGGCGGAGGCGACCTGAAGGTCCACCAGCCGCTGGGTGTCGGCGGCGGCGATCTCATCCACCATGTTCATCCGATCCAGCATATCCGTGAAGCTGCTGGATTCAAAGATGACCTGCCAGTAGGTGATCTCGCCCTCTTCTTCCATGGCCCGGATGCGCTCTTTGTACTGCCGGTTCAGCTGCGCCAGGCGCAGGTTGGCGTCATCCAGCCGCTCCTGGGCATCAGAGATCATCTGGCCGTAGATGCGCAGCTGCTCGTTGATGTTCAGGATCTGGTCGTGGAGCAGGGCGATCTCCTGATCGACGGCGTTTTTCTTGTCCACCAGAGCCTGGATCTCCGAGGCATTGGCGTTGTATTGGGATCGAACGGAATCGATCTGTGCCTGTATGACGGCGTTTTCTACTTTCAGATCGGTGATCTGGTCTTTGATTTCAGAGGTGGTCGCGGCATAGGCCGGGTGGGGGAGGGAGCAGAAAACCGTTATTGCCGAGACAAGGACGGCGGCAGCAGACCGAAGAATTCGTGATTTCTTCATAGTCTCTCCTTGAAAGCGGCCCCCAATGGGGCTGCTTCCTTTTTTTGATGCGGACGCTTACACATCCATGAATTTGCGGATGGAGGTCCAGCTGCCGACGATGCCGACGAACAGTCCGGCGCCGCCAAAGACGATCACCATGGGGATCAGCAGATCGCCCACGAAGGGAACGAAGGAGAACAGCCGCAGCGCGTCCACCGAGGCCAGCCGCTCCACCAGGGCATCGTACAGCACCCATTCCAGGCCGAAGGCCAGCACGGCGCCGATCATACCCAGGGTGAAGCCCTCCACCACGAAGGGCAGACGGATGAAGCTGTTGGTAGCGCCTACCATTTTCATGATGGCGATCTCGTCTTTGCGGTCGTACATGGCCAGCTTGATGGTGTTGGAGATGATCAGCAGAGAGATCACCAGCAGCATGGCGATCAGGGCCACAGACACGATATTCAGCACATTTTGAATGGTGGTAAAGCCCTCGGCCAGCTCATAGGCGGCGTTGGTCTTGACCACGCCGGGGATCTGCTGAAGCTGCTGGTCGGTCTGCTTCATCAGGTTGTTGTCCTCCAGAGTGACCACGTAGCGGTCGCGCAGGTCCTCAGCCTGGACGCCGTTGAAGGCGGCGTTGTTGTCGTGGTCGCTGATGAAGCTTTCCAGCGCCTCTTCCCGGGAGACGTACTCCGCCTTCTGGACATTGTCCAGCGCGTTGATCCGGGTGCCTACGCTTCGCGCCTCCGCGCCGGAATAGCTGCTGTCGATGTACACCATGATCTCGCTGGTCTGGTTCAGCTTCTGAACCATTACGTCCAGGTTGTAGGCCAGGATGGAGAAGCTGCCCACGATCAGCAGGCAGGCCACCGTGACGCAGATGGCGGCGAAGGACATAAAGCCGTGCAGGAAGATACCGCGGAAGCCTTCCTTGATCAGGTAGCCTAAGTTGTTAATCTTCATCGTAGTATCCCTCCCCGTCGCTGACAATGATGCCGTCGTCGATGACGATGACGCGCTTGGAGAACAGCTGGACCAGGTCCTTCTCGTGGGTGACCACCAGAATGGTGGTGCCCAGGTTGTTGATCTCCTGAAGCAGGGACATGATCTCAAAGGAGCGGGCCGGATCCAGGTTGCCGGTGGGCTCGTCCGCGATGATGGTGGAGGGGTTGTTCACCAGGGCGCGGGCAATGGCCAGACGCTGCTGTTCGCCGCCGGACATCTCCCGGGGCAGGCGCTTGGCCTTGTTCTCCAGGCCGACCAGCTCCAGCACGTAGGGCACCCGGTCCCGGATCTCCTTCTCCTTTGCGCCGATGACGCGCATGGCGAAGGCCACGTTGTCATATACGCTCATTTTCGCGATCAGCCGGAAATCCTGGAACACCACGCCGGTGGTGCGGCGCAGATAGGGGATCTCGCGCTTGCGGATGCGCTCCAGATTATAGCCGTTGACATGGACGGTGCCGGAGGTGGGACGAAGCTCGCCGCTGATCAGCTTGATGATGGTGGACTTGCCGGAGCCGGAGGGACCGACCAGGAAGCAAAATTCACCGTCCTCGATCTGCATGGTCACCCCGTTCAGCGCGGGGGAGCCGTGACCGTAGGCTTTGACGACATCGGTAAATTCAATCATTTGCATCTATCTCCAATAAAAATTGGCCGCAGAGAAGCTCTTTGACCGCAATGTAACCGAATTGTAACACATTTCGCCCATAAAGTCAATGCTATTGCGTCGAAAACCGGGCTTGACGAAAAGATTTAATAAAATTTCCATAAATAATCCGGGCATTTTTTACGGAAATTCCCTGCTTTTTGGAATTATGTTACCTATATGAACAAACCGGCCGGGCAGGGAAAACCGCCGCCGTCCGGCCCGGACACAGAATATTAACAAATTTCGCAGCAATGCCCCTTGAAATACCGGGCGGGACGGGGTATAATAAATACATCAAAAATGAAGTATTTTGACGGCCGCAAAATACGGTAAGCGAGGTTCGTTATGGAAACAAGTCAGGTGCGTACGCTGATCCTGGACAAGGGGGACTCCATCAATCTGAACAACGCACAGAAATTCAACCAGTGGATGAGGAGCTATGCCACCCCCTACCGGGAGATAATGTCCTTTTATACCTGCGCCATTATGGAGGTGGAGACCAAATTCCGGGTGCTCAGCGAGGACCTTTCCTTCTCCTTTGAGCGCAACCCCATCGAAACCATCCATACCCGGCTGAAAAGCCCGGAGAGCATTATGAATAAGCTCATCCGCCGGGAGATCCCCCTGTCCATCGAGAGCATTGAGGAGAACATCCACGACATTGCCGGGGTGCGGGTGGTGTGTACCTTCCAGTCGGATATCTACATGCTGGCGGAGAGCTTCCTGAATCAGGACGATGTGACCCTGATCCAGCGCAAGGACTATTTTCAGAATCCCAAGCCCAACGGCTACCGCAGCCTGCACCTGATCGTCTCGGTACCTATTTTTTTGCACAACGAGAAAAAGTCCATGAAGGTGGAGGTGCAGCTGCGCACCCTGGCCATGGACCTGTGGGCCAGCACGGAGCACAAGATCCGCTACAAAAAGGATATCTACGTCTCCCCGGAGGACAGCCAGGCGCTGCTGGAATGCGCCCACGGCTGCTCGGAGATCGATCGGAAGCTGGAGCAGATCTATCACAATGTAAATAAATTCAAAACGGAACAGGAGAAACAGAAATGAAAATCTTAGCAATGGTCGCCGTCTGCTTTTTTGCGGGCATGGGCGCGGGACTGGGCACCGGCTTTGCCGGGATGAGCGCGGCGGCGGTGATCACCCCCATGCTGGTGACCTTCCTGAAAATGGATACCTATGAGGCGGTGGGCATCGCCCTGGCCTCCGATGTGCTGGCCAGCGCCGTCAGCGCCTATACCTACGGGAAGAACAAGAATCTGGACGTGAGGAACGGCCTGGTGATGATGGTTTCCGTGCTGCTGTTCACCATGGTGGGCAGCTGGATCTCCAGCCTGGTCTCCAGCAGCACCATGGGCGGCTTCTCCGTTTTTATGACCATGCTTCTGGGCGTCAAGTTCATCATCAAGCCGGTGATGACCACCAAGGAGACCATGGCCCAGGTTTCCGCGCAAAAGCGCCTGATCCAGAGCATCGTCTGCGGCGTTCTGATCGGCTTCATCTGCGGTTTCATCGGTGCGGGCGGCGGCATGATGATGCTGCTGATCCTCACCTCCGTGCTGGGCTATGAACTGAAGACCGCCGTGGGCACCAGCGTGTTCATCATGACCTTCACCGCCCTCACCGGCGCGGTCAGCCATTTCGTCATCGGCGGCGCGCCGGATCTGCCGGTGCTGGCGCTGTGCGTGCTGTTCACCCTCCTGTGGGCCAGGATCGCCGCCCGCATTGCGAACAGGGCCGAGCCCGCCTTCCTCAACCGCGCCACCGGCGTCATCCTCATCCTTCTGGGCGCTGTGGTCCTGATCGTGAACGCCATGACCTGATCTTGGGACGGACGCAACAATAAAAAACGGAGATGCCCTGTGTGGTCGGGCATCTCCGTTTTTGTGAATTTACTGTTCTCCCTGGCGGATATGGGCGCTGGCGGATACGCCGTTCAGCTCTATCTCGCAGGCGCCGTCGCCGCTGACGGTTTTGCCGCCTTGCTCGGCGGTGGGAAAGTCCGTATCCAGCCGGCCGCTGATGGTGCTGTTGTCCAGGGTGAAGCCGCAGCCTGCGGGCAGTGTCAGGTCCAGGTCGCCGGAAACGGAATTCATTTTGATCCCCTCCGGCGCTTCCTGCACCGTCAAATTCGCCCTGGCGGAAACCCCGTCGAATTTCAGCTGCCCCAGGGCGCCGGTAAAGTTCAGATTGCCGGAGGCCGCCTCCATTTTAAGGGTGCCCACGGTGCAGTCCCGGAGCGTGCACGCGCCGCTGACGGTGGACAGCTCCGCCTGCTCCAGGTCCAGCCCGGTGCACGTCAGCCCGGCGGAGACCAGATTCACCTTCAGCGTCTTGCCGCTCCACGCGGCGGGCACCGTTACGGTCAGGTCCTTCTTTTGAGTTGAAAGACTGCTGTACCAGCTGCTTTCGCAGAATTCCACCACCAGCCGGGAGCCGTCCCGGCGCAGGACCATGGGCTGGTCGCTGTCCAGCCGGTCCTCGGTGACGGTGATCTCCTCCTGCGCGCCGGGAACGATGCGCACATCGCCCGCGACCCAGGAGATATCCAGCTTTTCCACATCCTCCCCATGGATGGGCGTCCCCTCGGAAATGACTGTGCCGCTGCTTTGGCTGGCGGCGGGTTTGCGATATTTGGAAAACAGATTCAAGCCGATCCCTCCTGTCAGAATTCGGATCAAAACAATGGCGATGATGGAAAAAATAATGATCCGTAAAACAGCGCCGAGCTTTGCGCGCATGTTATTTCCCCTCCCTCAGATCCAGTCCGGCGCAGACCACGCCTTCCAGGGCCTTCTCAATGGGGAAGATCAGCCAGGTCACCAGCCACGCACCGGTGGAAAAGCTGATGACAAAATAGAGCACCACGCCCAGGGTGCGCATCAGACTCTTGATGCTTCCGCCCAGATTTTTCCGGCCCTCGGCGGTGCCCGCCGTCTGCTGCGAATCCTGGGCGGACTTCTTGCCGGCGGGGGCCTTGAAGGTCAGAAGCAGCAGCGTGGCAATGGCGACGATCACCAGGGTCAGGCACATGCCGATGTTGTCCCAGCCCAGGGTGTCCAGCAGGAGCAGGGGCACCGGGCTGACGATGTACAGGAAGATGGCCACCGCCCGCATCATCCGGGCCACGGCGGAGGCCGTCCCCTCGAAGCCGGGCAGGGGATCGACGATCTCCGGCTGGGGACGGGCGTCGGGGCTCTCGCCGCCCAGGAGTTCGCCCACGTCGCCGATGCCCGCGATGGCCTGCCGGTAAGCGGCCTCCTCCGTGCTGCCCCGGGCCACCAGATCGTCGAACCGATCCAGGGTGTTCTGCAAAATTTCCTGCTTGATCTCCTCCGCGCCGTCGCTCCCGGCAAACAGGAGATCAACATACTGTGCAAGTTGTTCTCTCATGCTTCTTCCTCCGCTTCCATTAGCTTATCCATAATTTCTTTTGTTTCCTCCCACTCCCGGCGCAGCGTTTGGCTGGCCATGCGGCCGGCGGGGGTGATGGCATAGTACCGCCGCCGGGCCCCCGCGCCGCTGTCACCCCAATAGGAGATGATGTAGCCCTGCTCCTCCAGCCGCCGGAAGGCGGTGTAGAGCGTGGCCTCCTTCAGCTCAAAGCGCCCGGAAGAAAGGGAGGAAATGATTTTGTTGATCTCGTAGCCGTAGCTGTCGCCATGCAGGAGCCGGGCCAGAATGATGGCATCCGTGTGCCCCCTGATCAAATCACCGGCAATAGACATCCGCATTCCTCCTTTGCTACACTATAATAGCACGAAGTACCTCACCTGTCAAGGTATTTCATAAATATTTTGAAACATTATTTTTACACGGCCCACAGCCTGTCCGACCGCCCTTGGCTCCCCAATGGGCGTGATTGGCGGCGGCGAGCCTGACGGTGGCGGTGCTGGCGTGGGCAACGGATCTGTTCTGCCCCCCAAGGCAACTGGCCCAGCTGGTGCTTTACGAAGGACCGAAGCCCATTGCGCCCTCCGGGAGAGCCATCGGTATCCTGAACCCCAACGCCTGGTGCGTGGAGCTGTACAGCTGCGACAATGTGGACATCAGCGGCATCAAGATCATCTCTGCCCGGCCCAACGGCGACGGCATTTCCGTGCAGTCCTGCCGCAATGTTACCGTCCGCGACAGCTTCATCCGCACCTGGGACGACAGCCTGGTGGTGAAGAACTATTCCAACCGCAAGGGCAGCGACAGCGCGGACATCCTCTTCGACGGCTGCCAGCTCTGGACGGATCTGACCCAGTCCATGGAAATTGGCTACGAGACCAACAAGGGCGGCAAGCTGAGGCCCACCATCCAGAACGTGACCTTCTCCAACATCACGGTGCTGCACAATTTCCACAAGCCGGTGATGAGCATTCACAATGCCGACGACGCGGAGGTTTCGGGCATCGTGTTCCGGGACATCACCGTGGACTTGGAGGAGCCGCAGAAAATTTCCGGCTTCGGCAGTCTGCTCAATCCCCGGCAGATCTGGAATGCCCGCACCCAGGATGTAGAAGTACAAACAAGTGACGACGGCGAGGAATTCACCACCCTGCTTCCCACCCAGACCGTGGAATTTGACCCCATGACGGATAACCGCTGCTACCTGCCCCTGGACGAAAGCGTCCAGGCCCGCTATGTCCGTTTCGTGTTCACCGCCAACAGCGGCGCCGACGCCGGGCAGGCGGCGGAGATCGAGGTTTACAAAGCGAAATGACCGGCCCGGATCACCTGAAAGACCAAAACTAGGTGCGAAAGTCTGCCAATAGTTGGGAATTCCTTGACAAACAGAGAGGTTTAACGTACAATAACAGGGAAGTCTGGAAGAATTGGATGTGGAATTGCCGATGATTACCATTGAGGATATCGCCCGGGAGGCCGGGGTCAGCGCGACCACGGTCAGCAATGTGATCCATGGGCGCACCAACAAGGTTTCCAGCTATACCGTCGAGCTGATCAATGAGATCATCCGGGAGCGGGGCTATGTGCCCAATCTCTCCGCCCGCGCCATGAAGACCCGTTCCTCCAAGGTGGTGGCGCTGATCAACCATCTGGAATCCCGGGATCAGCCCAAATTCATGTCCGACCCCTTTTTCATGGATCTCACCGGCGCGGTGGAGCGGGCGCTGCGGGAGCGGGGGTATTTTCTGATGATCCGCGCCATCTCTGAGCCGGACGACCTGACCGCCTTCCTGCGCAACTGGAATGTGGAGGGGCTGTTCATGCCCGGCCTGTTTGAGGATGAGCCGTTTTATAAGACCCTCCAGTCATTGAAGCTCCCCGTGGTGCTGACGGATAGCTACGTCTCCAACCTGGGCGATATGGTAAACATCGGCCTGGAGGACTATGAGGGGGCGCGGCTGGCCACACAGCACCTGATCGACCGGGGGCACCGCCGCATTGTCTTCGCCGGGCCGACGGTCAAAGCCGGGGGCGTGGTGGAGCAGCGGCTGCTGGGCTACCGCGCGGCGCTGGCCCAGAATGAGCTCCCTTTTGATCCCACCCTGGTATTTGAGTGCGAGTTTTCCACCAGCAAGATGATGGAATTCGGCGCGGCGCTGGCGCAGCGGAGGGATATCACCGCCGTGTTCGCCACGGCGGATATGCTGGCGGCGGGCATTATGTCCGGCCTGCAGCAGTCCGGGCGGATGGTGCCAAGAGATATTTCCGTGATCGGCTTTGATGATATCAACTGGGCGCGGATGACCATGCCCATGCTGACCACCGTCCACCAGGACGCCGCCCAGAAGGGCCGCATTGCCGCCGAGTGCATGATCCGCCTGCTGGAGGGGGAGCCGGTGACGCAGCGCAACCAGTCCCTGCCGGTGCGCCTGGTCCTGCGCGACAGCGTGGGCGTGCCCCCGAAAACAGAATGAACTATTCAAAATACCACGGTCCTGAGGGTGGAAAACATTCACGGACCGTGGTATAATTTTTGAAATCTGACCGGCAGGGGAGGGGCGAGGAATGGAGGAAACGAAAAAAAGGACAGCCGTCCTGTGCGGCTCTGTCGTGTGCATTGCCGCGGTCACATTCCTTGCGGGGGCCGTGCGGTATATCGGCGCTCCCTGGCTGCGGATCACGGCTTTGGTGGCGGCCAATCTGCTGAACGGACTGACCGCGCTGGCAGCCATGCGGCTGACGGGAATGAAGATCGATATTGACCTGAAAAATTGGCGGCAGTATTTCACCGGTGCGGCGCTGGCCCTTTCGCTTTCCCTGGTGATCGCGGTGATCCCCGCTCTGTGCGGCGTGTGCCTGGTGGGCAGGCATACGGATTTTACCTGGGGGAAGCTGGTCTATAACCTGCTGTTCTATCTGCTGATCGTCGGCCCGGTGGAGGAATTCATCTTCCGGGTCTATCTTCAGGATGTGTTTGTGGGGCTTTTCAAATCCAGCGGATGGCTGGGCGTGATCGCGGCGGACGCGCTGTTCGGGCTGTGGCACATCATCAACGGGAACCTTTTGCAGGTGCTGTTCACCTTTGCCATCGGGCTGGTTTTCGGCTTTGCCCGGTATGACGTGAAGGACTGCGGCTATGTGGGCGCGGCGCTGGGACATGGGCTGTACGATTTCCTGAACACCCTCGTGACAATGTTCCTCATCTAAGGAGCCTTTCGCTTGATGACGCTGCCATACAGGGAGTGTTTGGCGTTTCCTACAAAAAGACGGGGTGAAATATGTAGGAACTGACTATTTACAGAGTGTGAACTTTTTGGTAATACATAGGGCAACACCGCGCAATTGTGTCTGCGAGCCGCAGCCGTCTTTTTGCCCCACT
>USEU01000009.1 GCA_900553805.1 uncultured Eubacteriales bacterium | reverse complement strand
TGAGCCAAAAATCCAGGCTGGGGCTTCTTGCCAAATTGTGCGGTGTTGCCCTATGCTTCCCCCGCATTTGTAAACGTCGATGTTTAGTATATCACAGCTCAAACGCAATAGCAAGAGACCGGCAGGCACGACGCTTGCATAAGCTGCGGATTTGCTTGGGACGATGTGCCTCAATCGTCCCACAAGCGTGACGGGGTGCATTCCACTTAACACCTATGGACGGTGCCCCTGCATTTTCAAAGAAGTTTTCCTTGTGAAGCGGCGAGGGTTACGCTATAATAGAGAAATAAATCCATAGAATTGAGGAAAAAACGATGTTGATTGCAATCATCGGCGGCGGGGCCTCCGGGATGGCGGCGGCGCTGGCGGCGGCGGAGGCCCCGGGAAACCGGGTGGTGCTGCTGGAGCGGCAGGCCCGGCTGGGGCGCAAGCTCCAGGCCACGGGCAACGGGCGGTGCAACCTGTCCAACCTCCATGCCGGACAGGAGGGCTACCACGGGGACACCCCCGGCTTTTCGCGCTTTGCCCTGACCCAGTTCCCGCCGGAGCGGACGCTGGAATGGTTCGGGGCGCTGGGCCTTTACGCCGTGGCGGAGGAAAGCGGGCGGGTGTATCCCTATTCCGACCAGGCCAATTCCGTGGTGGATGTGCTGCGTTTTGCTCTGGAAAAGCCCAATATCCGGCTGGAGCTGGGCTGCGAGGTGGAAAAAATCAGGAAAACGGCCAAGGGCTTCCGCCTGGAATGGGCGGACGGGGCGCTGGACTGCGACCGCCTTATCGTGGCCTGCGGTGGCCTGGCGGGTACAAAGCTGGGCGGCTCCATGTCCGGCTACAAGCTGCTGCGGAGCCTGGGCCACCGCTGCACCCGGCTGCGGCCCAATCTGGTGCAGGTGAAAACGGCCTGGGGCGGCGTGGCAGCCCTCAAGGGCGTCCGGGCCAATTGCCGGGCGGAGATCCTGCATGAGGGCGCACTGGTCCGGGCGGGGGGCGGAGAGCTGCAATTTACCGAGTGCGGCCTTTCCGGCCCGGTGATGTTCGAGCTGTCCAGGGATGTGTGCCAGGAAAGAGGCAGCTGGGTCTGCCGCCTTGATTTCCTGCCGGATATGCCGGAGCGGACCCTGCTGGCGGCGCTGACCCGGCGCACGGGTACTGCGCTCCCGGCCTCGGAGCTGTTCACCGGCATCCTCCACAACCGGCTGGGCCGGGTGCTCACCCAGGCGGCGGGCATCCCGCTGTCAGCGCCCATCTCATCGCTGAGTGAGGCACAGTTGGTGGAGGCGGCCCGGCTGGCAAAGGGGCTGGAGGCCCCGCTGACTGAGCCATTGGGCATGGACAGCGCCCAGGTGACGGCGGGCGGGATCGTCACGGCGGAATTTAACGAGGAAACCATGGAAAGCAAACTCTGCCCCGGGCTGTTCGCCTGCGGCGAGGTACTGGACGTGGATGGCGACTGCGGCGGATACAATCTGCAATGGGCCTGGAGCTCCGGCCGCCTGGCGGGCATAAACGCCGGAAAGGAAGCAAAATGATACGGATTCGGGATATTTCCCTTCCCCCGGAGCACGATCCGAGGCAGCTGCAATATGAGGCGGCAAGGCTTTTGCGCCTATCCCCCTCCCGCATCCGGCAGCTTCGGATCGTCCGCCGCAGTGTGGACGCCCGGAAAAAGCCGGATGTGAAGATCATTTACACCGTGGATGTGACGGTGGAGGGCAGCGAAGCAAAGGTCCTCAAGCAGGCGGGCTGCAAGCGGGCATCCTTGGCCCCGGTCAGCTTTTACCAGCCCCCCAAGCCCTGCCCCGCGCCGGAAAAGCGGCCGGTGGTGGTGGGCTTCGGCCCGGCGGGGATGTTTGCGGCGCTGATCTTCGCCCTGGCGGGACAGCGGCCCCTGGTGCTGGAGCGGGGGGAGGACGCGGCCGCAAGGCACGAAAAGGTGGAGCGGTTTTGGAGCGGCGGCGGCTTTGACCCGCGGAGCAACGTCCAATTCGGCGAGGGCGGCGCGGGCACCTTTTCCGACGGCAAGCTGAACACCGGGGTGAACAATCCCCGCATCCACTGGATCCTGGAGCAGTTTGTGGCCGCCGGGGCGGGGGAGGACATCCTCTATGACGCCAAGCCCCATGTGGGTACGGATGTGCTTCTGACGGTGGTGCAGAATCTCCGCCGCCGCATTATCGCCCTGGGCGGCGAGGTGCGGTTCCGCACTCAGGTGGCGGATATTGAGCAGGAGGACGGCCGCCTGACGGCGCTGCTTACGGAAAACGGGGAGCGGATCGAATGCGGCAGCGTCATCCTGGCCATCGGCCACAGCGCCCGGGATACCTTTCAGATGCTGGAGCGCAGGCGTATCCCTATGGAGCCGAAGCCCTTTTCCATGGGTGTACGCATCGAGCATAAGCAAAGCGCCGTGAACGCCGCCCAGTACGGGGCGGATTCCCCGGTGCTGCCCCCGGCGGACTACAAGCTGGTGCGGCACCTGGAAAAGGGCACGGTGTACACCTTCTGCATGTGTCCCGGCGGCTATGTGGTGGCCGCCGCCTCGGAGCCGGGGGGCGTGGTGACCAACGGCATGAGCTATGCAAGCCGGGCGGGGGAGAACGCCAACGCGGCGCTGCTGGTCACCCTGAACCCGGAGGTATTCCCGTACCCGGGCCCGCTGGGAGGCATGCGCTGGCAGCGGGAGATCGAGCAGCGGGCCTATGATCTCAGCGGAAGCTACCTGGCCCCGGCGCAGCGCGTGGGCGATTTCCTGGCCCACCGGCCAAGCGGGGGCGCGGGGGAGGTACAGCCCACCTACCGCCCCGGCGTGGTCTGGTGTGACCTGCATGAGGTCCTGCCCCAGCGGATCACGGACGCGCTGGAGGAGGCCATCCCGGCGCTGGACAGGAACCTGGCTGGTTTTTCCGCCCCGGACGCCGTTCTCACCGCCCCGGAGACCCGCAGCTCCTCGCCGGTGCGCATCCTGCGCGACGACACCCGGCAGAGCACCCTGCGGGGTCTCTATCCCACCGGGGAGGGCGCGGGCTATGCCGGAGGCATCATGTCCGCCGCCATTGACGGGATCCTGGCGGCGGAAGCGGTGCTGAATGCTGCAAATCTGCATTGATGGGAAACAAAACTTGCAAAACGCCGGAGCATCGCTCCGGCGCCTCTTTTTTGCATAGAAATGAATGAATATTTCCTGGTTCATGCACGAAATAAAACTTATTCAAGAAAGAATGCGTAAGCACACAAAAGATTTGAATGCGGACACAGTTTGTTTCTCAAAAAAGCATTGGTAATATTCCATATAAGCAAAGGGAGAACGGTGCAGGGCTTTGTTGCTTTTTCCAAAATGTGAATAATTAAAAATTTATTGTTGCATTTTTGTAAAAAGAATGCTACAATGGCACCAGTTCTTGCAGGAAAGACGTTCGTCTTTTATATGAGGACTGCCCCGCTGAGGGCACGGAGACCTCGTAAAAAGTGACGTCCCTTTTTCTTTCAGTCCGAAAGGAATGAAAGAATGATTCCTGGCAAGCCGGACCAACAAAAAACAAGGAGGAAAATCGTATGAAAAAGATCGTATGCTTGCTTCTGGTCGCCGTGATGGCGCTGGGTCTGTGCAGCCTGTCTGCCAAGGCCGAGGCCAACGACAATTGGAAGGTCGCCATCCTCACCGGCACCGTCTCCCAGGGCGAGGAAGAGTTCCGCGCCGCTGAGAAGGCCGTGGCCACCTGGGGCGCTGACCACATCATCACCGATACCTATCCCGACAACTTCATGTCCGAGATGGAGACCACCGTTTCCAAGCTGGTCGCTTTTGCTTCCGACCCCGACGTGAAGGCCATTGTCATGTGCCAGGCTGTTCCCGGCGCGAAGGCTGCCTTCGACAAGATCCGTGAGATGGGCCGCGACGACATTCTGCTGATCGCCGGCACTCCTCAGGAGGATCCCGCCGTTATCTCCGCCGCTGCCGACGTGGTTATGTACGCCGACGAGGCCAAGCAGGGCGACACCATCATGGAGACCTGCGCCAACTGGGGCATCGACGTGCTCATTCACTACTCCTTCCCCCGTCACATGGCCATGGAGCTGATCGTTGCCCGTCACGAGCTGCTGCAGAAGAATGCTGACGCTCTGGGCATCGAGCTGGTGGACGTCACCGCTCCCGACCCCACCGCTGAGGCCGGCCTGTCCGCTTCCCAGCAGTTCATCCTGGAGGATGTTCCCCAGCAGCTGGCCAAGTACGAGGGCAAGAAGGTCGCCTTCTTCACCACCAACTGCGGCATGCAGCCCTCTCTGCAGGCTGCCGTCCTGGATGAGCCCAACGCTTACTATCCTCAGCCCTGCTGCCCCAGCCCCTACCACGCATTCCCGGCTACCCTGGGCCTGGAGCTGGAGATCGGCGGTGACGACGAGGAAGCGCTGCACCAGATCGCTCTGAAGCTGCAGGAGCACGACGCTGTTGGCCGCTTCTCCACTTGGGCACACCCCGTGGCCATGACCATCATCGAGGTCGGCGTTGAGTACGCCAAGGCCTACATCGACGGCGACGTGACCGTGAAGAACGACGGCGAGAAGCTGGCTGCCATGCTGGAGGAGAAGGTCCCCGGCGCGAAGATCGAGACCTACACCGACGCCAACGGCACTACCTTCGACAACTACTACACCATCCTGCTGGCGCCCGTCGATTTCAACGACTATCTGTAATTCACGCAGCTGTAATACAGAATAATTGAATTTTCACTCAGAGCCAGCCCGTGTGGAGCGGGCTGGCTCGTCGTGGGTTTCTCTGATGCCCAATGAAAGGCGCTGACCGCAGTCGGCGGTTTTCATTGGATATTGGTATATATAAAGGAGGAGCGCAGAGAATGCAAAGCGAATATGTTTTGGAGATGAAGCATATCACCAAGCACTACGGCGGCAACGTCGTGCTGAGTGATGTTTCTCTTTCTGTGAAGCGGGGCGAGATCCACGCCCTTTTGGGTGAGAACGGCGCTGGTAAATCCACTTTGATGAATACCCTTTTCGGTATGCCGGTCATTCACAGCACCGGCGGCTTTGAGGGTGAGGTGCTGCTGGACGGGGAAAAGGTGAATATCGCCTCCCCGCTGGATGCCATGAACAAGGGCATCGGCATGGTGCACCAGGAGTTTATGCTGCTGCCCGGCTTCACCATTGCCGAAAACATCAAGCTGAACCGGGAGATCACCCACCCCAATCTGGCCAGCCGCATCTTCGGCAAGAGCCTGGAGACGCTGGATATGGACGCCATGTCCAGGGACGCCCGTCAGGCGCTGGACAGCGTGGGCATGGGCATCGACGAATACACCAAGGTCAAGGGCATGCCCGTTGGCTACATGCAGTTCGTGGAAATCGCCCGGGAGATCGACAAGACCGGCGTCCGGCTGCTGGTATTTGATGAGCCCACCGCAGTGCTCACCGAGTCCGAGGCGGCCCAGCTGATCACCGTCATGAAGAAGATCGCCGAAAGCGGCATTGCCATTATCTTCATCACCCACCGGCTGGAGGAAGTCATGGCGGCGGCCAACAGCATCACAATCCTGCGCGACGGCAAGCTGGCGGCCACTCGCTCCGTTCAGGATACCTCCATTGTGGAGCTGGCCGAGCTGATGATCGGCCGCAAGGGCGAATCCGTGGTGGACGCCCAGCCCCGCACCGGCCACGGCGACAAGGTCGCCCTGCGCCTGCGGGATCTGCGGGTGCGCATGCCCGGCGAAAAGGTGCGCGGCGTGGACCTGGATGTGTACGAGGGCGAGATCTTCGGCATCGGCGGCCTGGCAGGCCAGGGCAAGCTGGGCATCCCCAACGGTGTCATGGGCCTGTATGAGACCACCGGCCAGGTAGAGCTGTTCGGCCAGCCCCTGAAAACCGGGGATACCAACGCGGCGCTGCACGCGGGGCTTGCCATGGTGTCCGAGGACCGCAAGGGCGTGGGTCTGCTGCTGGATCAGTCCATCGAGGATAACATCGTGTTCAACGCCATGCAGGTGCACGGCGATTACCTGAAAAAGCTCGGCCCCTTCACGTTGAAGGACAGCAAGGCCATCCGGAAAACGGCCAATGAGATGATCCAGGAGCTGGATATCCGCTGCTTCGGCCCCACCCAGGCGGCGGGCACCCTGTCCGGCGGAAACCAGCAGAAGGTCTGCATTGCCCGTGCCCTGTGCATGAAGCCGAAATTCCTGTTCGTCTCCGAGCCGACCCGGGGCATTGACATCGGCGCAAAGAAGCTGGTGCTGGAGACCTTGATGAAGCTGAACCGGGAAAAGGGCATGACCGTTGTGATCGTCTCCTCCGAGCTTCAGGAGCTTCGCAGCATTTCCGACCGCATTGCCATCGTGTCCGAGGGCAAGCTGGTGGATATCCTCGCGCCGGATGCCAGCGACGCGGACTTCGGCCTGGCCATGTCCGGCATTCGCCCCGGCGACCATAAGAAAGAAGGTAGCGCACAATGACGAAAAATAAAGTAAGAAGAGCCATTGCCGCCGTGCTCTGCCTGGCCTGTGTGGCGCTGGTCATCCTGGGCGGCATCAACCTGCCCAAGAAAAAGACCGACGCGGGGCTGAGCATCCTGAACGACCTGCGGGCCAAGTCCCTGATGAATGCCGCCGGTGACGGCATCGTGGAGAGCTACGTGGCCATTGCCAAGAAGCAGGCTCAGCAGGACGCCAAAGCTGCGGGCGGCGGAATGTCCGAGATCCGTACCGCCGTCGCCGAGGCGGAAGCGCGGGTCCGCGCGGAGTATGAGAATGCGGAATTTGCCCAGGGCGTTGAAGTCAGCGACGCGCTGCGCAGCGCCGCTCTGGAGTACGACCGCCTGCTGACCGTCGCCGGTGATCTGGAGGCGGAGGCGACCCAGGCCTACATCGACGCTCACTATGAGGAGGCCAAGGCCCAGCAGGATGCCCAGCGCGAGGCGCTGCTGGCCGAGGGCAAGGACGTGCCGGAAAACGACACCGTCCAGGTGGATATGAGCGGCTTCGAGGCCACCCCCGAAATGCTGGAGGCCGCCGCCGCTGCCGACGAGGCCTACGGCCAGGTGGCCGAGGCGCTGAAGGGGCTGTATCCCGTGCTGGATGACGACGCCCTTTCCTCCCTGCGCGAGACCATGGAGGCCATCGTCTACCAGGCGGGGGATACTTATGATACCCAGTACGACCGCTACATCACCCAGTCCGGCAGCGGCTCCACTGCCGCCGGTTACCTGATTCGCCACGGGGACGATCTGATCTATGCCGGTCTGGCCCTGCTGGTCACGGCGGCGCTGATCGTATTCTATGAGCCGCTGGTGGAAAAGCTGGGCATTCCCCGGATCGTCATTGGCGTGTTCTTCATTCTGCTGTGTTTCATGTGCCTGTGGTATGACCTGTCCCTGTCTACCCTGCTCAGCAACTCTGTGGTGCGCATGGGCATGAACTCCGTGATGGTGCTGGCCATGGTGCCCGGCATCCAGTGCGGCATCAGCCTGAACCTGGGCCTGCCCATCGGTCTGGTTGCCGGCCTGATCGGCGGCCTGGTCACCATCGAGTGGGGCATCCCCGGCTGGTGGGGCTTTCTGTTTGCCATCGCTTTCGGCTGCGTGATCGCCGCCGTCTGCGGCTACCTGTACGGCCAGCTGCTGAACCGGCTGAAGGGCGAGGAAATGTCCGTCACCACCTATGTGGGCTTCTCCATCGTCTCACTGATGTGCATTGCCTGGCTGGTGCTGCCCTTCCATTCCCTGAAGCTCCGCTGGCCGCTGGGCACGGGCCTGCGCAATACCATCGGCCTGGACAATACCAATTTCAAGCAAATACTGAATAATTTCCTGTCGTTCAGCATTGGCGACTTCTTCGTCCCCACGGGGCTGCTGCTGTTTATGGCGCTGTGCTGCGCGCTGGTGTGGCTGTTCTCCCGGAGCAAGACCGGCGTTGCCATGCAGGCCGTGGGCAACAACCCCCGGTTTGCCCAGGCGGCGGGCATCAATGTGGATAAGATGCGCATTATCGGCACCACCCTTTCCACGGTGCTGGGCGCGGTGGGCATCCTGGTATACTCCCAGAGCTACGGCTTCATGCAGCTCTACACCACCCCCCGGCAGATGGGCTTTGTGGCGGCCTCCGCGATTTTGATTGGCGGCGCTTCCACCTCCCGGTGCAAGATCAGCCATGTGATCATCGGCACCTTCCTCTTCCAGGGCGTGCTGACGCTGGGTATGCCGGTGGCCAATGTGCTGGTGCCCGGCTCCACCATCTCCGAGACCCTGCGTATCCTGATTTCCAACGGCATTATCCTGTATGCACTTACCAAGTCTGGAGGTGATTCTCGTGGCTGATCTTCGTAAAAAGTTTGACGTGGGCGCGTTCCTGCGGGCGAACGCCGTCATGGTCATGTTTATCGTGCTGTGTGTGGTCTGCCTGTATTTCTCCGGCTATACCGTGCCCTATGTGATGTATGAGCTGTTCGGCCGCCTGAGCCGGAATGCCTTTATCGTGCTGGCGCTGATCCTGCCCATCGTGGCGGGCATGGGCATCAACTTTGCTGTGACCATCGGCGCCATGGCCGCCCAGATCTCCGCCCTGTGGGTGATTGAATGGAACGTGGCGGGCCGCTTCGGCTCCCTGGCTGCCTTCGTGGCTGCCATGCTGATGACCGTTCCCATTGCCGCCTTCTTCGGCTTCCTCATCGGTAAGCTCCTGAACAAGATGAAGGGCCAGGAGATGATCGGCGGCCTGATCCTGGGCTACTTCGCCAACGGCTTGTATCAGCTGCTGTTCCTGTTCATCTTCGGCAACCTGATTCCCCTGAAGGCCCCCGGCCTGGTCATCAAGGGCTCCACCGGCGTGGCGAACACCATCGACCTTTCCACCGACCGGGGCTTCAAGTACGCCCTGGACGGCCTGTGGAAGGTGGATTTCGGCACGGGGCTGTATATCTTCTGCGGCATTTTCCTTGCCATTGCCCTGCTGAACTTCTTCCGCAAAAAGGCGGACAAGGCCAGGACCATCCGCGCCGCCGCGATCAGCATCGGCGCATGCCTGGTCTACCAGATTCCGGCGGTGTCCGGCATGTTCTCCATGGTACAGGTGCCCATGGTCACCTTCGCCCTGGTGGGCCTGCTGTGCCTGTTCAATAACGCGCTGATGCGCACCCGCCTGGGCCAGCAGTTCCGGGCGGTGGGCCAGAGCCGCACCGTGGCCAACGTGTCCGGCATCAATGTGGATCGGATCCGCGTGATCGCCATTATGATCTCCACGGTCCTGGCTGGCTGGGGTCAGCTGATCTTCGTGCAGAACATGGGTTCCTTCCAGACCTACGGCGCCCACGAGCAGGTGGGCCTGTACGCCGGCGCCGCCATCCTGGTGGGCGGCGCGTCCATCCGCAAGGCCACCAATTCCCAGGCCATCTTGGGCTGCATCCTGTTCCATCTGCTGTTCATCCTGGCCCCTGCCGCCGGTAAGAATCTCTTCGGCGACGCGGCCATCGGCGAATACTTCCGCGTGTTCATCTCCTACGGCGTCATCGCCCTGGCGCTGGTGATGCATGCCTGGAGCAGCGTATCCAAAAAGAAAAAGCAGACAGCGAAGTAATGAACATTCTCCCCGCTTCCATCTGGAGGCGGGGAGATTTGCTGTTACTGTATGGAAAGGAAAACGATTACGCCCAAAATGAGCTGCAAGGCCAGAATGACCGGGATGCCGATATAGAATTTCGGCTTTCTTGTTTTGTGGTGAAATACCTTCATCCCCGCCAGACATCCGATGCTGCCGCCCAGGGCAGCGACGGTGAGCAGGGTGGCCTCCGGGATGCGCCAGAGGCGCTTTTTGGCTTTTTCCTTGTCGGCAAGCATAATCAGAAAGCCCAGCGCATTGATTGTGACCAGATAAAAAAGGAGAAGCGGAACCATAGGAATCCTTTCTGGAGGTGTTTTCTTGAAAAAAATTGTGATTGCCGCCGCCTGCCTGCTGCTTCTGGGAGGCTGCGCAAAGGCGGAGACGACAGTGGAAACAGTGGCGGACGTGTGGGAGGTCCCGGCGGTGGCGGAGCCGAAGGAGATCCGGCTGGAGCTGCCCGGGGAGGCGCTGGAATGCGCCATGGAGAGCGACACCGGCAGGCTGTACCTGGGCAGCAGCTATGATGTGATGGTGCAGACCCTGACCGGCGGCGACCTGGATGCCACCCTGCGGGAGCTGACGGGATTTTCCAGGGATGAGATCACCGTGATCCAGACCCGCACGGAGTACCCCAAGCGCTGGGAATTTGCCTGGGCAGCCGCCGGGGAGAGCGGCGAACGGATCGGCCGGGGCGTCATCATCGACGACGGCAATTACCACTATTGCCTCTCCGCCCTCCAGGACGCCGGCGTGACCGACTGCCAGATCGTCTGGAGCGAGGTCTTCAACTCCTTCGAGCTGAGCTGACGCTATTCATACTGCCCCAGGATCTCGCGGCACAGTTGCCTGCATTGGTCAATGACACTCTGGGGATACAGGATCGTGGCCTTGGAGCCGAAGCCCATGACCCAGCTGAGGAACAGGGGAGAGACGGCCACCTCTACGGTAAAAACGAACCAGTCCTCGCCGTCGGGGATGAGCATGGTATCCTTGCCGAAGCGGTCGACCACCACATTGGCAAGCTCCCGGCGAAAGCGCAGCTTCACGCTTACCCGGCTGCCGGAATACATCTGGAACATGCGGTTTGCGTACTCGGTCAGATGCTTGCCGGTCAGCTCCGGGCAGGGCACCCGGGCTTCGTCGGCCAGGGCAATGTCGCTCATGCGGTCCACCCGGTAGCTGGTGATGCCGTGCCGGGGGGAGAGAGCCAGCAGATAATAATTCTCGTTGTCCTGGCACAGGCCATAGGGGCTGGCGGTGTAGGCTCTGTCCCGGTATTCCCGCATGCCGTTCAGGCCCCAGTCGAAGTAGCGGAAGCGGATCTGCCGGTTCTGGGCGATGGCCTCCTGAATGGTGTCCACCGCGTAGTAGATCGTCTCGTTCATGCTCTTGACCCGCCCGGAAACGTATACGTCCCGCTGCATCAGCCTGGCGTCCTGGGCGCTGCACAGAGTGCACAGCTTTTCAATCAGGGCACGGGACTTCTTCTCCGTGAGGAAGCGGCTGGACTGCACTGCGTCGATCAGCAGCTTCAGCTCCGGCAGCTCAAAGCTCTGGGAGGCCACATAGTACCCTCCGCCCCGCCCGGGCTGGCACAGAATGTCCACGCCGAAATCCTGCAAGGCGGCAATATCGGAATAGATGGTCTTGCGGTCGCAGTGGATGCCGTACCGCTCCAGCATATCGATCAGCTCACCCGCTCTCACCGGCTTATCCCGGTGGGAGTTTTTTTGTAGGTAATCCAGAATATATAAAATTTTCAGCTTCTGATTATCAGACCGTGGCATAGGCGATTCCCCCTGGCCGTGTGATTCCCACCCATTCTATCACAAAACCAAACCAAGGGCAATACCATGAAGTTGAATGCGTTAAGGCAACAGGCGCGCAATTGTGCCTGCGAGCCGCAGCCGTCTTTTTGCCCCACTTCTTCAGTTTGAATTGAGCCAAAAATCCAGGCTGGGGCTTCTTGCCAAATTGTGCGGTGTTGCCTTAGGGCCTATCTGAAAACCGTCAACACGCCCAAACAGCGGATCTTTTCCGCCTGCTGTGCACCATTTTTTCTTGCAATACACAAAGTATTCCCGCGAAAAAATGGCTTCATCAGGCGGAAAATCTCTCGCTGTTGGTCATATTTCCGATTTTCAGATACGCCCTAATGAAATGAAAATTTGATTTTTCTTTGAAAATGTGATAGCATTACGAAAATACCACCCGGGAGGGAAACGAATATGTATTTTGGCTGCCATTTGTCCGCTTCGGCGGGGTATGCCGCTATGGTGGAGACGGCCGTGTCTATTGGGGCCGATACCTTTGCTTTTTTTACCCGCAATCCCCGGGGCAGCCGGGCCAGGCAGGAGGATGCGGAGGATGCCCGACTGGCCATGGAGCTGCTGCGGCAGGGTGATTTTGGACCGCTGGTGGCCCACGGGGCGTACACCATGAATCTGTGCACCGCCGACGGGGAGGCCCGTGCCTTTGCTGCCGATGTGCTGGCGGATGATCTGCGGCGGATGGCGGCGCTGCCGGGCAATTTCTATAATTTTCATCCCGGCAGCCACACGGGCCGGGGAGTGGAGCAGGGAATCGAGGAGATCTCCGCCGCTCTGCGCCGGGCCATGGAGCCGGGCTACCCCGTCACGGTACTGCTGGAAACCATGGCGGGCAAGGGCAGCGAGATCGGCAGGAGCTTTCAGGAGCTGAAAGCGATCATCGACGCCGTGGGCCTGGACAGCCTGGGCGTGTGCCTGGATACCTGCCATGTGTATGACGCGGGGTATGATATCGTCCATGACCTGGACGGCGTCCTGGCGGAGTTTGACCGGGTAATCGGCCTGCGCCGCCTGAGGGCGCTGCACCTGAACGATTCCAAGAATCCCATGGGCAGCCGCAAGGATCGCCACGAATGCATCGGCAGGGGAAGCCTGGGGCTGGAGACATTTGATCGTATCGTGAATCATCCGGCGCTGCGGGACAAGCCCATGATTTTGGAGACTCCCAACGAGCTGCCCGGCTACCGGGCGGAGATCGCGCTGCTGCGCAGTCTGGAAAAATGAAAGGAGGAATTCCATGAATGGCGTGCCGCAAGGCCTTTTGGACGGCCTTGGTCAGTGGTTCGCGGGGCTGGGGGAGCTGCTTGCCCCCCTGGGAGAGACGCTGGGGCGGCTCTTTTCCGGCCTGCCCGCCGCATTCTCCGGGATGGATCCCACCTATGAGGCCTTTTACATCGCCCTGGTGCGCCATGCCTGCCCGATTCTGGCGTTCCTGCTGCTGCTTCGCTGCGCCCTGCCCCTGCTGACCTTCCGGCGGGAGCCGGAGATCTGGGCCTGGCTGGTGATGCCCGGGGGAGAGCGGGTGCCGGTGACCCACTGGGAAAACGTCATTGGCCGGAGCAAGAGCTGCGATGTATCCATCGCCCTGTCCACCGTCTCCCGGAACCATGCGGTGCTTACCCGGTATGATGACGGCAGCTGGACCATCACCGATACCAATTCCAAGGACGGCACCTATGTCAACGGGGAGCGGGTGAGCATCTGCGCCCTCCAGGATGGGGACGTGCTGTCCGTAGGCGGGGTGAAGCTGAAGCTGAAGGTGATTACCAAGCAGCAGGAGCAGCTGCAATCCAAGCTGCGCACCCGCGCATCCGGCCCGGTGACCACCTTCATTAACCTGCTGATCCTTAGCGCCTTTCAGCTGCTGGCCATCATCGGCTTCGCCCTGCACGACGCAGTGACGGACGCCGCCCTGGTGACCGGGGGCTTTGCCGGGATCATCGTGTCCCAGTGGGCGCTGTATGTCTTTTACATCGTCATTCGCCGCAGCTCCTTTGAGATGGAGACCCTGGCCTTCTTCCTGTGCACCCTGGGCATGGCGGCCATTGCCACTGTGGTCCCGGCGGAGGCGGTGAAGCAGCTGATCGCCATGGTGGTGGGCGTGCTGGTCTACCTGCTGGTGGGCTGGTCGCTGCGGAATCTGGAGCGGGCCAAGCGGGTGCGCTATCTGGCCGTGGCGGCGGGCCTGGGCTTCCTGCTGCTGACCCTGGCGGTTGGCACGGAATACTATGGCGCAAAATGCTGGATCGTCATCGGCAATATTTCCCTTCAGCCCTCGGAGCTGAGCAAGGTATGCTTCGTGTTCGCGGGCGCTTCCACCATGGACCGCATTATGAACAAGCGCAACCTGATCGCCTTCATCGCCTATTCCGTGGTGATCTGCGGCTGCCTGGCGGTGATGAACGACTTCGGCACGGCGCTGATCTTCTTCTGCTCCTTCCTCATCATCGCCTATCTCCGCTCCGGCAGCATGGGCACGGTGGCCCTGGCCATCACCGCCCTGGTGATTGCCGGTATCCTGGCCCTGCGGATCGCGCCCCATGCCATGCGCCGGTTTGCCACCTGGCACCACATCTGGGACGATCCCTTTGACTCGGGCTATCAGCAGGCCCAGTCGCTGATGTGCATTGCCTCCGGCGGCCTGTACGGCCTGGGGCCGGGGAAGGGCTTTATGCGCAAGGTTTTCGCTGCGGATTCGGATGTGGTGTTTGCCACCATTTCCGAAGAATGGGGCCTGCTGCTGGCCATGATGGCGGTGCTGTGCGTGTGCGCCTTCGGCTTCTTTGCCATCCGCTCCGCCCGGGTCGCCCGCAGCAGCTTTTACAGCATCGGGGCCTGCACGGCGGCGGGAATTCTGCTGGTGCAGACCATTCTGAATACCCTGGGCACGGTGGACATCCTGCCCTTTACCGGGGTCACCTTCCCCTTTGTCTCCAACGGCGGCACCAGTATGGTGGCCTCCTGGGGACTGCTGGCCTTTGTCAAAGCGGCGGATACCCGCCAGAACGCCAGCTTCGCCGTGAAGCTGAGCAGAAAGGGAAAACGCAAATGAATCGAGTCACCAAAAGAACCTGGCTGATGGGCCTGTTCCTGGCCATCCTGCTGGGGGGCATGGGGCTTTTCGCCATTGAATACGTCGCCAACGCGGGCACCTGGATCGTCTCGCCCGGCTCGCCCCATGTGTTCAACCGGGGCAACCTGGGCTGTGGCACGGTGGTGGACCGCAGCGGCAATGTGCTGCTGGATCTGACCGACGGGCGCACCTACTCGTCAGACCCTCAGACCCGCAAGTCCACCCTGCATTGGGTGGGCGACCGCAGCGGCTCCATCAGCGCCGGGGCGGTGGCCAAATACTCCAGCGCTCTGGCCGGATTTGACCTGGTCAACGGCGTCTACAACGGCGTCAACGAGGGGGGCGTGGAGTATCTGACTCTGTCCGCCCGGGTACAGAACGCGGCGCTGAGCGCCATGTATGGGCGCAAGGGCACCGTGGCGGTTTATAATTACAAAACGGGGGAGATCCTCTGCGCCGTTACGTCCCCCACCTACGACCCGGACAATGTGCCCGACATCCAGGGGGACACCACCGGGGCCTATACGGGCGTGTATCTCAACCGCTTCCTCCAGGCGTCCTATCCCCCCGGCTCCATTTTCAAGATCGTTACCTGTGCCGCCGCTCTGGACTGCGTGCCGGACATTGAGAGCCGCACCTTTACCTGCTACGGCGAGTACGCCTATGGCAAGGAGACCATCACCTGCGAGACTGCCCACGGCACCTGCGACCTGAAGCGGGCGTTGGCCGTGTCCTGCAACTGCTCCTTTGCCCAAATCGCCGAGCTGGTGGGCCGGTCGAACATGCGCAAATACGCCAGCCAGTTCCAGATCACCGAGAAGATCAGCTTTGACGGCGTGACCACCGCCGCAGGCAACTACAACATCGACGACACCGGCGCGGCCTCCTTCGCCTGGAGCTGCATCGGCCAGCATACCGACCTGGTGAATCCCTGCCGCTTTATGGTCTACATGGGGCAGATCGCCGGGGGCGGCACGGCGGCGGTGCCGTACCTGGTCTCTCAGGTGGAAAGCGGCGGCGAGGTGACCTATCAGGCCGAGACGAAGCTGACCGACCGGGTCATGAGCCAGGAGCTTTCTCAGAAGATGCGCCAGTACATGCGCAACAACGTGGAGGTTACCTACGGCGCGTATAAATTCCCCGGCCTCACCGTCTGCGGCAAATCCGGCACGGCGGAGCTGGGGGAGGGCCAGATTTCCAACGCCATGTTCGCCGGCTTCTGCACCGACGAGCGATATCCCCTGGCCTTTGTGGTGGCGGTGGAAAACGGCGGCTACGGCGCGGCCACCTGCGTCCCCATCCTCTCTGACGTCCTCGCCGAATGCAAAGCCGTCCTGGACGGGCAGTAAAAGCCAGGGAAGTCTACGGAAAAAAACCTCCCCTGAAAGGGGAGGAGGGCCGCGCGTAGCGTGGCGGAGGGGTTTCGCGGCAGGGAGAATACTATTAAGAAAGTCTTGGGCGAATTCGTACAGTCCATATGGACATTGTGCGGATTCGCCTAACTTTTGATGGAACCATAGGTGCCTGCCGCAAAACCCCTCAGTCAGGCCGTTCGGCCTGCCAGCTCCCCTTTCAGGGGAGCCAAGGGTGCACCGACCTCCCCTTTCAGGGGAGCTTACGGGGGATTTGTTGTTTCTGCACAAAAATGCAAAATAATCCAAAATGAATATGGTCGTATATGCCTCGTTGACAAATGTCCTTGTATGAGATACAATAGGCGCAAATTCAAGGGGAGGTAAACGAAGATGATGAGCACCGCTACTTATGGTTCTTGTTCTTCTTTCTGCAACGGCCATGCTGCTGCGGCTTCCTCTGCTGCCCGGATTCTGAATGCCATTATGGACACTGCCAAGATTCTGGTAGTGTCCATTTGCATTATTATGCTGGACGTACGACTGCACCTGCCAGGATGACCGGGATTTCATAGTTTGTATGAAAGAACGGTTGCGGTTTTGAAAACTGTGACCGTTTTTTTATAACGGAAGTCAGCCCCGACAAGGCGCGCTGCGGGGCGCTTCTATTTTCAACTTTAACTCAAAGGAGAAATGAAAAATGAAAAAGTTTGTTGCGTTTGTAATGGCCATCGCCATGGTCGCTGCAATGTTTGCGGTCTCCGCCTCTGCCGAGGCCGGTACCGTTAAGATCGGCGTGTCCGGCCCTCTGACCGGCGGCGCTGCCGTGTACGGCACCTGCGTTGCCCGCTCCGCGCAGATCGCTGTGGATGAGGTCAATGCCCTGGGCGGCCTGCAGTTCGAGCTGAACTGCCAGGACGACGAGCACGACGCTGAAAAGGCTGTCTCCGCCTACAACAGCCTGAAGGACTGGAAGATGCAGATCTTCTGCGGCACCGTCACCACCAAGCCCGCGCTGGCCGTCGGCCCCGAGGCCTGCGACGACCGCATCTTCATGCTGACTCCCTCCGCCTCTGCCGTTGACGTGGCATACAGCGGTGACAACGTGTTCCAGATCTGCTTCGCCGACCCCATGCAGGGCTCCGTTTCCGCTGATGTCATCTCCGAAAAAGGCCTGGGCACCAAGATCGGCGTGATCTACGATTCCTCCGATGTGTACTCCACCGGCATCCTGGAGACTTTCCTGGACGAGGCTGACGCCGCCGGCCTGGAGGTCGTGTGCACCGAGTCCTTCACCGCCGACACCAAGGCCGACCTGAGCACTCAGGTCACCAAGTGCAAGGAAGCCGGGGCTGACCTGGTGTTCCTGCCCATCTACTACGCCGAGGCCTCCGCGATCCTGTCCTACGCCAACCAGATCGGCTACGCCCCCGTGTTCTTTGGCGTGGACGGCATGGACGGCATCCTGGATGTGGAAGGCTTTGATACCTCCCTGGCCGAGGGCCTGTACATGCTGACCCCCTTCGCCGCCGACTCCACGGACGAGCGCACCGCTGCCTACGTCGCCAAGTACAGAGAGCTCTACAACGAGACTCCCAACCAGTTCGGCGCGGACGCTTATGACGCCATCTGGGCGCTGTATCAGGCCTGCACCGAGGCCGGTATCGACGGCAGCGAGTCCAACGAGGAGATCTGCGACGCCATGATCGCCGAGTTCACCTCCATGACCTACGACGGCATCACCGGCCAGGGCATGACCTGGGACGAGGACGGCTTTGTTGACAAGCCCGGCTCCATCGTGGTCATCAAGGACGGCGCCTACACCGCTGTGGAATAATCGCCTGACGATCGGAAAGGGGGAGCGGCACGCTCCCCCATTCCCCATGGAAAGAGCAGCAGCTGATAAGAAAGGCTGCACGGCAGCCTCTGTTATAAACTGTTGAAGGGAGAAAGAATATGAACATCCTCCAGTACTGCATAAACGGCATCAGCATCGGTTCTATTTATGCCATCATTGCGCTGGGCTATACCATGGTCTACGGTATCGCCAAAATGCTGAACTTTGCCCACGGCGATATTATCATGGTGGGCGCGTACATTTGCTACTGCGTTACCAACTATCTGGGGCTCCCGCCCATTGTGGGCGTGCTGGCCTCCATGGCGGTGTGCACGGTGCTGGGCATCATCATCGAGGGCCTGGCCTACAAGCCCCTGCGGGGCACGCCCAGCCTGGCGGTGCTGATCACGGCCATCGGCGTCAGCTATTTCCTGCAGAACGCGGCGCAGCTGATCTGGTCGTCCAGCCCCAAGAGCTTCACCAGCATCGTCTCCAGCATCAAGCCCTTCCACCTGTTCGGCAGCCTGACCATCACCGGCGAGGTGCTGGTCACCGTGGCGGCGTCGGTGGTGATCATGCTGGGGCTGACCTGGTTCACCGGCAGCACCCGCATCGGCAAATCCATGCGCGCCGTGTCCGAGGACCGGGACGCCGCGCAGCTCATGGGCATTAATGTCAATAAGACCATTTCCATCACCTTTGCCATCGGCTCCGCGCTGGCGGCGGTGGCAGGCGTGCTGATGTGTTCCTCTATCCCTGTGCTGATGCCCACCACCGGCTCCATGCCCGGCATCCGTGCGTTCACGGCGGCAGTGCTGGGCGGCATCGGCTCCATCCCCGGGGCCATGCTGGGCGGCGTGCTGCTGGGCATCATCGAGACGTTCGCAAAGGCGTTCCTGTCCACCCAGTTCTCCGATGCCATTGTGTTTGGTGTGCTGATCGTGATCCTGCTGGTCAAGCCCGCCGGGCTGCTGGGCAAGCGGGTGCAGGAGAAGGTGTAAGGTGAGGGCGATGAAAAAAACACTTCTGAACAAAGACCGAAAGATGAACTTCGTGACCTATGCCGTGGTGATCGCCGCATTCGTCATCATGCAGACTCTGAGCAGTCAGGGAAAGCTGGGCAGCGCCGTTACCGGCTACCTGGTGCCCGTCTGCTGCTATATCGTGCTGGCCGTGTCACTGAACCTTCTGGTGGGCGTGTGCGGTGAGCTGAGCCTGGGCCACGCGGGCTTTATGGGCATCGGCGCGTTCTCCGGCGTGGTGCTGGCCACGCTGCTGAAGGACAGCGTACCCAGCCCCCTGCTGCGTCTGATCCTGGCGATGGCCTTCGGCGGTTTGCTTGCGGGCGTCATCGGCTTCATCATCGGCATCCCGGTGCTGCGGCTCCGGGGCGACTATCTGGCCATCGTGACATTGGCCTTCGGCGAAATTATGAAAAACCTCATTGGAAATATGTACGTGGGCACCGACGAGTCGGGCTTCCGCTTCGCCATTGCCACCGCCAAGCCCAAGCTAGTGGGCAAGGGCAAGTGGATCCTCAGCGGCGCCATGGGCATCACCGGCATCAAGCGGATATCCACCTTTGCCGTGGGCTTCGGGTTGATCCTCTTTACGCTGTTTGTGGTGCTGAACCTGATCAATTCCAGAGAGGGCCGGGCCATCAAGGCGGTGCGGGACAACCGCATTGCCGCCGAGTCCGTGGGCATCAACGTGACCACGTTCCGCATGAAGGCCTTTGTGGTCTCCGCCTGCCTGGCGGGCATGGCGGGTGCGCTGTACGGGCTGAATTTCTCCTCGCTGGATTCCACCAAGTTCAATTTCAATACCTCCATCAGTATCCTGGTATTCGTGGTGCTGGGCGGCATGGGCAATATCCTGGGCAGCGTGATCTCCGCTACGGTGCTGTATATCCTGCCGGAGGCCATGCGTGGCCTGGCGGATTACCGCATGATCATCTACGCGGTGGTGCTGATCCTGGTGATGCTGTTCACCTGGTCGCCCAAGGTGAAGGAGATCAACTCCGTATTTGTGGATAAGCTGAAGCGCCTGTTTCACAGGAAGGAGGCAAAGGCGTAATGAACAATCATTATCCGAAGAAAACCGTTCAGGTTTCGACCTTTAATACCTACCGTGAGTCCGACGCCGGAAAGCCCCTGGTGCTGGATGTGCGCAATCTGGGCATCGATTTCGGCGGCCTGACCGCTGTGGACAGCTTTAATGTGTCCCTGGGCCCCACGGAGATCTGCGGCCTGATCGGCCCCAACGGCGCGGGCAAGACCACCATCTTCAATCTGCTCACCGGCGTGTATCAGCCCACCCGCGGCTCTGTTCTGATCAACGGCATCGACACCAAGGGCATGTCCACCCATAAGGTGACCAAGCTGGGCATCGCCAGGACCTTCCAGAATATCCGCCTGTTTACGGACATGACGGTGCTGGACAACGTAAAGGTGGGCATGCACAATCAGATCAAGTGCTCCTTTGTTTCCAGCATGCTGCACTTGCCCGGCTACTTCGCCTCCGAGAAGAAGGCCAACGAGAAGGCAATGGAGCTGCTGGACTTCATGGGCCTGGCCGACCTGGCCGACCAGAAGGCCGGAAGCCTGCCCTACGGTGTGCAGCGGCGTCTGGAAATCGTCCGGGCCCTGGCCACCAATCCCTCCATCATCCTGCTGGACGAGCCGGCCGCCGGTATGAACCCCAGCGAGACCACCGAGCTGATGCACCAGATCCGCCGCATCCGCGATACGTTCCATATCGCCATCTTCCTGATCGAGCATGATATGAACCTGGTGATGAACGTGTGCGAGACCATCGCCGTGCTGAACTACGGCCGCCTGATCGCCAAGGGCACGCCGGAGGAGATCCGGCAGAATCCCACGGTGATCGAGGCCTACCTTGGAAAGGAGGATGCCCAATGAGCATGCTGAAAATCGACGACATCCATGTGTACTATGGCGCGATCCATGCCATCAAGGGCGTTTCCTTTGAGGTAAACGAGGGAGAGATCGTGGCGCTGATCGGTGCCAACGGCGCGGGCAAGAGTACCATCCTGAAAACCGTCTCCGGCCTGATGCACCCCCGGACGGGCACCATCAGCTTCTGCGGCGAGAACATCACCCACATCGATGCCTGCAAGCTCCTGCCCAAGGGTCTGGCCCACGTGCCGGAGGGGCGGCGCATCTTCCTGCAAATGACCGTCCAGGAGAATCTGGAAATGGGCGCGTTCATCAAAAAGTCGGTGGACCCCGCGGATCTGGAAATGGTGTTCAATTATTTCCCCCGCCTGAAGGAGCGGCGCAAGCAGGTGGCCGGAACCCTGTCCGGCGGCGAGCAGCAGATGCTGGCCATGTCCCGCGCGCTGATGAGCCATCCCAAGCTGATGATGCTGGACGAGCCGTCCATGGGCCTGGCGCCCATCCTGGTGGATCAGATCTTCGATATCATCAAGGAGCTGCACCGCACCGGCACCACCATTCTGCTGGTGGAGCAGAACGCCCGCAAGGCTTTGCAGATCGCCGACCGGGCCTACGTGCTGGAAACCGGCAGCATCACCCTGTCCGGCACCGGCGCGGAGCTTGCCAAATCCGACGAGGTGCGCAAGGCGTATCTGGGCGGCTGATTCAGAATCCCGATCCGCTGCATAGAATATTCCGTGATACAAAAGCTGCTGAGCAAGTCTCGGCAGCTTTTTTCTGGTAGAGGAGGGGGTAATATGTGTCGTCGGCGGGATCTGCATAACTGCTGCCTGCTCTGCTTCGGCCTGGGCATTCTGTTTGGCCGCTGGGTGGATTCCTGGTTCTTCTGCGGCTGTGTTGTGGCCTGCTGCTTTTTCATGCCGCTGCTGCGGCATCACTGAGCCGGTCATATTCTCCGCACCCGCCGCATACGCTTCACCAAACGCACTGGAAGGAGTGTTGCAAATGGAAATCGCGTTTCATAAGGCGGAATTTCCCTGCCTGGCGGCGGCGGTGAACGAGGTGCAGAATTCCGAGCAGACCCAGGAGCTTCGTCTGCCGGACGGGATGCCGGATGTGGGCAAGGTGTTGTGCGCCTGGGGACAGACGATCCTGCGGGGCAAGGAGTGGCGGTCGGACAGCCTGACGGTCAGCGGCGGAATGCTGATCTGGGTGCTCTACACCCCGGAGGATGGAAGCGAGCCCAGGATCGTGGACGGGTGGCTGCCCTTTCAGATGCGCTGGACCCTCCCGCCGGACACCCTGGAGGGGAGCATCCGGGTCAGCGCCCTGACCCGCTTTGCCGACGCCCGGTCCGTCTCTCCCCGGAAGCTGATGCTGCGGGCGGGGATCGGCGTACTGGCCCAGGGCTGGACGCCCACCAAGCTGGAGCGGTGGGAGAGCGCCGATGTGCCGGAGCCGGTGGAGCTGCTTCACCGCCGCTATCCCATCCGCCTGCCCCGGGAGGCGGGGGATAAGACCTTCTCCCTGGACGAGGAGCTGAGCAGCGAGCCCATCGAGCAGGTGCTGTATTTCGCCCTGCGCCCGGAGATCTCCGAGCAGAAGGTGCTCTCCAATAAGATCGCCTTCCGGGGCAACGGGAATCTGCATGTGTTGGGCAGAAATCAGGACGGCCGGGTGATCGCCCAGGATTTTCAGCTGCCCTTCTCCCAGTTTGCCGAGCTGAACGGGAGCTATGACTCCGACGCCCAGACGGATGTGGCCTGCGCCGTGACCAATCTGGAGCTGGAGCGGGACGGTGGGACGCTGCGGGTGCGGTGCAGCATCTGCGCCCAGTATCTGGTGGACGCCATCACCATGGTGGAAACGGTGGCGGATGCCTACGCCCCGGGAATGGAGCTGCGGATGCAGACGCAGGTGCTGGAGGCCCCCGCCATTCTGGAAAAACGGATGGAAACAGCCGCCGGGGAGTCCAGCCTGCAAATGGACGCCGCCCAGGCGGACGACGTCAGCTTCCTGCCCGATTTCCCCAGGCAGTACCGGGAAAACGGCGGCATCAGCCTGGAGATCCCCGGCACGATCCAGGTTCTGTGCCAGGACGAGAGCGGAGAGCTGCGGGCCCTGTCCAGCCGGTGGGAGGGAAAGCTCGGCTGGAAGGCGGCGGAGGATACCACCCTCACCGCCGTGCCGGTCACGCCGCCCACGCCCCAGATGACCGTAAACGGCGGCAGGACGGCCCTGCGGGCGGAGCTGCCCCTTCAGCTGACCACCACCGGCGGCCAGGGAATCAGCATGGTCACCTCCCTGGAGCTGGGGGAGGATACCCAGCCGGACCCCCAGCGCCCGTCCCTGGTGCTGCGCCGGGCGGGGAGCGACTCGCTGTGGGAGCTGGCCAAGAAGACCGGCTCCACCGTGGCCGCCATCCGCAGCGTCAACAAGCTCCAGGACGAACCAAAGCCCGGCCAGATGCTGCTGATTCCCGTGAGTTAGGGAAAGAAACCCGTCAAAAAAGCGCCGTCCCAGGGGAGAGCTGGGGCGGCGCTTTGGCAGACTGTCGCATTGCAGGGGGTTCTGTCCGCCATCACAAAGCATAGTGAATTTGGCAAGGATTTGCAATCGGAATATGTCGAAAGAAATAAAAAATCATCGTTCCCTTCTGCGCTGCTCGCGCTTTCTCGCCGGGCCGCCGCTTGACAGAGCTTTAGCGGGAATGCTATAATTAAAAACATAAGGCAACACCGCACAATTGTGTCTGCGAGCCGCAGCCGTCTTTTTGCCAAATTGTGCGGTGTTGCCTTATATAAAACAGAGTGATCCGCAGGACAGAAAGAGGATAAAATGGACGCACAGGAAGAAAAATATATCAAAATGACCACGCCGCCGGTAGAAAAGCTGATTTGCAGCCTGGCGGCTCCCTGCATCATCAGTATGCTGGTGACGGCTTTCTACAACATGGCGGATACCTATTTCGTGGGTATGCTGAAAAACAACGCGGCCACCGGCGCGGTGGGCGTGGTGTACTCCGTCATGGCGGTGATCCAGGCCGTCGGCTTTTTCTTTGGCCATGGCAGCGGGAACTACATTTCCAGAGAATTGGGGAAAAAGAGCTACGAGACAGCCTCCCAGATGGCGGCCACCGGCTTCATTTCCGCACTGGCCACAGGGCTGCTGATCTGCATTCTCGGCCAGATCTTTCTGGAGCCGCTGGCAATTTTCCTGGGCTCCACCCAGACCATCCTGCCCTATACCATCGCGTATCTGAAGGTGATCCTCCTGGGCGCGCCCTGGATGTGCGCCTCCTTTGTGCTGAATAACCAGCTCCGCTTTCAGGGCAGCGCCAGCTATGCCATGGTGGGCATCGTCACCGGGGCGCTGCTGAACATTGCGCTGGATCCGCTGCTGATGTTTGCCCTTGACCTGGGCGTTGCCGGTGCAGGCTGGGCGACGATTCTCAGCCAGCTGGTCAGCTTCTGCCTGCTGCTGGCGGGCACCCGCCGCGGCGGCAACATCCGCCTGAAGCTGCGCAATTTCCGCTTTTCCGGCTTCTACTTTTCCTGGATCGTCAAGGGCGGCCTGCCCTCCCTGGGGCGGCAGGGGCTTGTCTCGGTGGCGACCATCTGCCTGAACCTTGCCGCGAAGGGCTATGGCGACGCAGCCATCGCCGCCATGAGTGTGGTGCAGCGCATCGCCATGTTCGGCGCCTCCGCCATGATCGGCTTTGGCCAGGGCTTCCAGCCGGTGTGCGGCTTCAACTACGGCGCGGGCCTTTTCTCCCGGGTGCGCCGGGGCTTCTGGTTCTGTGTGAAGGTATCCACCGCGGCTTTGCTGGTGGTCGCTGCGCTGGGCTATGCCTTTGCGCCCAAGCTGATCGCCCTGTTCCGGGATGATCCTCAGGTCATTGCCTATGGCGCGGCCGCGCTGCGGTATCAGTGCATCACCTTCTTCCTTCAGGGCTGGGTGGTCATGGGCAATATGATGCAGCAGGCCATCGGAAAGACCGTTCCGGCCACCTTTATGGCCACGGCCCGCCAGGGGCTGTTTTTCATCCCCGCGGTGTGGATCCTGAATGCTGCCCTGGGCTTCCTGGGCGTCCAGCTGGCCCAGAGCGCCGCAGACGTGATCACCTTCCTTGTGTCCATCCCTATCCAAAGAAAGATTTTGCGGGAGCTGCCGACGGATAAGGGAAGCTCTGAAGCACATCGGCAAGAGCCGTGAGCGAGAGATTTTTCGGTACCGAAGAATGGGCGGAAAAGATCCGCTCACAGCCGCAGACGATTGATTCAGAGGTTCCTAAGATCCAGCCGGTTCGCTGACCTTACCGATTCGATCAGCCGGTGCAGAGGAAGCACCGGCTGATTTTTGCGCCTATCTGCCGTTTTCTCCCGAAAATTCACAGTTCGGTAAAAAATGCCCGGAGAAATTTCCTTGTATTGGTTGACAGACGGTGATATAATATTTGGTAGAGATTTTTTGAAAAGGGGCATTTTTATGACCAAAGTTGATATTTATTCCGGCTTCCTGGGCGCGGGCAAGACCACGCTGATCAAGAAGATGATTTCTGAGGGCTACAAGGGTCAGAAGCTGGTGCTGATTGAGAATGAGTTTGGCGAGATCGGCATTGACGGCGGCTTTTTGCAGGACGCGGGCATCAACATTACCGAGATGAACTCCGGCTGCATCTGCTGCTCCCTGGTGGGCGATTTCGGCAGAGCGCTGAAAAAGGTGATCGCGGAGTATTCCCCCGACCGGGTCATCATCGAGCCCTCCGGTGTGGGCAAGCTGTCCGACGTGATCGGCGCGGTGAACAAGGTCACCGGCGACGATGTGACCCTGGGCTACACTGTGGCCGTGGTGGACGCCAGCAAGGTCAAGGTGTATATGAAGAACTTCGGCGAGTTCTATAACAACCAGATCGAGACCGCCTCCACCATCATTCTGTCCCGCACCGATTCCATCTCCCAGTTCAAGCTGGACACCGCCGTTTCCATGCTGCGCGAGCACAATCAGGTGGCGTCCATCGTCACGACTCCCTGGGATCAGCTCACCGGCGAGCAGCTGGTGGCGGCCATGGAGGGCAAGGCGTCCCTGGCCGCGGAGCTGGCGAAAATGGAAATGGAGCGCCTGGAGGACGAGGACGACGACTGCTGCTGCCATCATCACCACGACGATGACGATGACGACGAGGAGCACGAGCATCACCACCATCATCACGATGAGGATGAGGACGATGACGAGCACGAGCATCATCACCATGACGAATGCTGCCATGACCACGATCATGAGGAGCATGAGCACCACCATGACCATGACGGCGAATGCTGCCACGATCACGATCATGAGCATCACCATCATCACCACCACGCCGACGAGGTGTTCACCTCCTGGGGCGTAGAGACCGCCAAGAAGTTCACCAAGGAGGCCGTGGAGGCCGCGTTGAAGGGCCTGGACACCGAAAAGTACGGCCTGGTGCTCCGCGCCAAGGGCATCCTGCCCGCCGAGGACGGCACCTGGATCCACTTTGACTACGTGCCCGAGGAGGTCAGCATCCGCACCGGCGGCGCAGACATCACCGGCAAGCTGTGTGTCATTGGCTCCAAGCTGGACGAGAAGGCCATTGCGGAGCTGTTCGGGGTGTAATTTATGGAGCAGATTCCTGTTTATGCCTTTACGGGCTTTCTGGATTCCGGCAAGACGAAGTTTATCCAGGAAACGCTGGAGGATCCCCGCTTCAACGCCGGAGAGCGTACCCTGGTGCTGATCTTCGAGGAGGGAGAGGAGGAATATGACCTCTCCACCTATCCCCACAAGAATGTCTATCTGGAGACCCTGGATCAGCAGACCGTCACCGAGGAGCAGCTGGCCGCCCTGCAAAAGAAATACCGGGCGGAGCGGATTGTGGCGGAGCTGAACGGCATGCAGCTGGTAGCGGACCTGTACAACCGCTTCCCCCAGAACTGGGTGATCGCCCAGGAGGTCATGTTTGCTGATTCCACCACCTTCCAGGCCTATAATTCCAACATGCGCAACCTGGTGATGGACAAGCTCATGGGCGCGCAGATGGTGGTATTCAACCGGCTGACGCCGGGGGAGGATACCATGCCGCTGCACAAGCTGGCCAGAGCCGCCAACCGGCGCATTGATATCCTGTATGACTACACCGACGGTACCACCAAGTTTGATGACGTGCAGGATCCCCTGCCCTTCGATATCAACGCCCCGGTGATCCAGATCAAGGACGAGGACTTTGCCATCTGGTACCGGGATGTGACTGAGGAGCCGGAGAAGTACACCGGCAAGACCGTCTGCTTCAAGGCTCAGGTGGCCATGCTCCGCCGCCAGAAGGAGGGCATGTTCGCCCCCGGCCGGTTCGTCATGACCTGCTGTGTGGAGGATATCCAGTTCTGCGGCATCCCCTGCCGCTATGCCGGCGCCAAGACGCTGGAGTCCCGCGCCTGGGTGCAGGTGACGGCCAGGATCAGCGCCGAAAAGCACCCGCTGTACAAGGGCGATATCGGCCCCGTCCTCACCGCCGCCGAGGTGGTCAGGGACGTTCCCCCCGCCAACCCGGACGTGGCGACTTTCTAAACAAGGCCCTGGCTTTCCCACTGGAAAGTCAGGGCCTTGTTGTTCAGAGGAATCAGCTGCCGCTGCGGATCTGAAGGAGCTTGTTTTTCAGGTCGGACTCCATCTTGGCCATCTCGGCCTCGGCGGCCAGGCGCTGAGTGCGGCCGTTTTGCTGAATCTTCATCACGTCGTCCAGAGTCTGGATCAGCTCGGCGTTGGTCTTCTTCAGCGTCTCGATGTCCACGATGCCCCGCTCTGCCTCCTTGGCGGTCTCCACGGACGCGGTATGCAGCCGCTTGGCGTTGGCCTGGAGCAGGGCGTTGGTCACGTCATTCACCTGCCGCTGGGCGGCGGCCGCCTCGCTGGCGTGGGCAATGCCCAGGGTGATGACCATCTGGTTTTTCCACAGGGGGATGGTGTTGACCAGGGTGGTCTGGATCTTTTCCACCATCACGTTGTCGTTGTTCTGGATCATGCGGATCTGGGGCGCGGTCTGCATGGAGATGGCGCGGGTCAGCTCCAGATCATAGATCTTCTTCTCAAACCGCTGGCACTTGTCGGCCAGATCCTTGGCGGCTTGCACGTCCTCGGCCAGGCCGGTGCGCTGGGCGGTGGCCTCCAGCTCAGCCAGCTTCCCGGCGCGGACCTCCTCCAGCTTCTGCTTGCCGGCCAGGATATACATGGTCAGCTCCTTGAAGTAGGCCAGGTTCTGGTCATACATCTGGTCCAGCATGGCGGAGTCCTTCATCAGGCGGATCTGGTGCTGCTGCAGGGCGTCGCTGATCTTTTCAACGCTGACCTCGGCTTTGTCATAGCGGGCTTTCATCAGCTCCAGCTTGTTGGCCTGCTTCTTGAAGAAGCCCAGGAAGCCCTTCTCCTCCTCGGTGTCAAAGCCCTTCAGCTCTCCCACCACGCTGACGATGAGATCGCCCACCTCACCCAGGTCCTGGGCGCGGACGTTGGTCAGGGCGGCGTCGGAGAAGTCAGCCATCTTCTTCTGGGTGCCTGCGCCATACTGCAAGATCTGGGCGGTGTTCTCCACATCGATCTTGGCGGCAAAGTCCTTCACCAGCTGCTGCTCCTCCGCCGAAAGCACGGGCTCGGGGACCTTCGGCTCCTCCGGGGCAGCCTGGGGGGTGATGTCGGTTTCGGGTTTGGTATCCAGCTCCGGCTCCAGGGTCAGGCTGGGGGCGGCGATCTTGGTCATATCATTTTCCATGGGGTACGCTCCTCTCATTCTTCGTCAGTATCGGTTTTGTTGGCTTCCTGCTTTTTGCGCAGCCGGGTCAGCTCGTCGTCGGTGAGTCCCTCCTGGGCCAGCAGGGTGTTCAGAACGGTGATATCGCTGGAAACATCCAGGGCGGTGGCCTTGAAGATGGAGTCCAGCAGCTTTTCAAAGGCGGCGTTCAGGGTGTCCAGGGTCGCCTCGATCTCTTTCTTGGAGTTTTGGATATTTTCTCCCTGAATGGGCTGGGCGTCCATGTCCGCGTAAGCCTTCAGCAGCTTGACGGTCATGGGCAGGTAGTAGTCCATCAGCTTTTTCAGCTCCGGCACCACCTCGGGGTGGGCCTCCGCCCGGTCAAAGATCTTACGCACCAGCATTTCCATGTGGGAGATCTTGTCGGAGATCTCCTGGCCGGGGATGGCGTCGTTGCAGGCGCGGATGTCCCGGATGAAGGCATTGCCCCGGTCCAGTACCTCCTGGAGCGCATCGGAGCGCTTCTTCTCGTCGGCCGCATCCTGCTGCTTCTTGGTCTCCACGACCTCCTGCTGGTGGGCGACGGCCTGCTTCTGCCGGGCCTCCAGATAGTGAACATAGGAATCGTCGCTGGTGATCAGGTTGTTTTCCTCCTCGTCCAGGTGGCCCTCCAGGAACATTCCGTCGTCGATCATTCCCTTCAGCTCCTTGCGGACGAACTTGGGCGACCGGCCCACCTTCTGCGCCAGCCGGTTCAGCTCGCACTGGGTTTTGCTGCCCAGCACCCGCAGGTATTGCTCAAAGCGCCCCACCCGCTTGATGGAGCGGATACCGCTGGTCAGCAGCCACACGCCGCCTCCCAGCAGCGCCAGGGAAAATCCGCCAAGGACGGATAAGGTGCCGCCCAGGCTGGTGACCAGGGCGACCACGCCGCTGCTGATGACGCCGCCGGCGCCGAACAGGGTCATGATGCCGCCGCCAACCGTCTTGACGATGCCGCCGGCCAGCTTCCCGGTGGGATTCTGGTACAGCGCGGGCAGCTGGGCGTTCCGCTGGGCGCGGGAGGCCCGGGTGGAACCGAGGGTGCTGCTGTAAATATTCACATTGGGCTGCTCAGGGGCGCTTCCCCAGCTCTTGTAGCCGGGGACATACAGCGGATCGTCATCTCGCGCGTCCACCACCTTGCGCCGCGCGGCGCTCTTTTTGGTGGCGCCGCCCACCGCGCGGCGGACGGCATCGGAGCCGGTATCCACCGCCGTATTTACCGCCTGGCGGATGGTCTGGTTCAGATGCTGAAAATCCTGCGAACGGACCGCATGGTCGATGATCGCCTCAATGGCATCTCCCAGATCATCCAAGCCGCTGTTGTAGGACATAGAACTCCTCCCCAGATCCCATTCCTCAGGGGACCTTTGAATCATTTGTGCTCGGATAATGCTTTAATTCTCTATTATAACGTCGTTTTCAAAAAATACAAGACCCGGAAGAAGAAATGCCCACTTTTTCGAAGGGGCTCCTTTACAGCCGCGGCGCTCCCGGAAGGTACAGCCTCAAATACTGCTCCAACGCGGCGGATCTGTCCAGACTCAGATCCGGGGCCGGTGTGAACACGGGATGGGTCCCCAGCAGCCGGGCCACTGCCGCCACATCCCCCCGGGGCACCGCCGTGCCGTACAGCAGCGCGCTCTCCGGGCTGCCGCCGGTCTGGTAGGTGATCACCGGCGTGCCGCAGCTGATGGCCTCCAGGTTGGTGGTGGGGTAGGTATCCTGATAGGTCAGGTTCACAAAGTAATCCGCCATGGCGTAGTACCGCGCCAGCTCCCGGGCGCTGGCGGTGCGCTCGATGCCCAGAATGGACTGGGGGAGCCGGGTGATCTGCTGCCGGGTCAGGCCGATCAGCACGATCCTCTGACGCTCGGAGAGCATTCCGGCCAGCCGGATAAAATCGGAAAATCCCTTCTGGTCGTTCCAGACGGAGGCAACGCCCAAAAGGACCTCCTTGCCCAGCAGACCCAGCTCCTCCCGCAGGCTCCCGCTGCCGGGCCGGGCAGCTTTCTCACTGGGATGGGGGCGGAAGCAGGCGGTATCCACCCCGTTGTGGATCATGTGGACGGGATAATCCTTCAGAAAGGACTGCGATACCTGCTCAGCCATCCACCGGGAGGGGACGATGAGCTGCATATTGGGAATATTCGAAAAAACGGTCCGTTTTTTCAGCCAGTTCCGATGGGAACGATCCAAAAGAGTGCTGGGATATTCGCTTTTCTGGGGACAATGGCCGCAGCCCGTCACCCACCGGGTGCAGCTCACCGCGTCGCAGTAGGGAGTATGGCCGGTGTAGGCCCAGCCGTCGTGGAGGGTCCAGAGAATGCGCTTTCCGCAGCGGCGCAGATAGTCAAACAGAACGCCCACATGGAGATAGTAGCCATGCAGGTTGTGCAGATGGATGATATCCGGGTCAAAGGCTTCCACCCAGCGGATGAATTCCTCCGTGGCCCGGCGGCTGCCGAACCCGGCGTCATCCAGCAGCCGGGCGCGCAGGGCGTGGCAATAGACGCCCGCCTGGGAGCCGATCCGATGGGCGTATTTTTCCGCGGGCTCCGGCATCGCGTCCCGGCCATAGGCGATCCTGACCTGGTGCCCCATGCCCTCCAGGGCATTTGCCAGGTCGGTGCAGATCCGCCCGGTGCTACCCCCGCAGCAGGTGTTGATGAATAGAATCCGCATGGAGTCCCTCACTTTTTCCGGCACAGCTCAGTCAGCTGCTGCTCCAGGCTGGCGGTGAAAATATCCAGGGAGAAATGGCGCTCAAAGTAGGCTCTGCCGTTCTGCCCCATCCGGGCAGCCTGCTCCGGGTGCTCCATAAAATCGGTCATGACCTTTGCAAGGGCAGCCGGGTCCCCCGCGGGGGCGCAAATGCCGCACTGCGCCTCGCGGATCAGGTCGGCGGCCGCACCGTTGACGGCGGCGACGACGGGCTTTCCGGCGCTCATGTAGCCCTGGAGCTTGCCGGGGATGGTCTGCCCGGCGGCATTATCGGCATACAGCGTCAGCAGGCAGGCATCCGCCAGCCGGTAAAAGCGGGGCATTTCCTCCAATGGGTGCCGCCCGTGGAACTGAAAATGAGCCTCCACCCCCAACGTCCGCGCCAGTTCCTTCAGCGGCTCCAGCATGGGGCCGGTGCCGACGATGTGGACGGTGAAGGGTTTGGCGGTGTCCATCAGCCGGACGGCCCGGACCAGGTTTTCCAGGTCCTGGGCGACGCCCACATTGCCCAGAAAGACAAAGTCGGTAACACCGTTCTGCACGGCGGACAGATCGCCGTAGCGCTGCATGTCCTCGCCGTGCTGGGGCAGGTAGGTGATCTTCTCCGTGGGGACGGCGCATACGCTGCTCAGATAATCCCGGAAGGGCCTGGAGGTGATGCCGACCGCATCCGCCCCGTTGTAGAGCTTCCGGCTCCAGCGGTGCACCAGCCGATAGGGGAGGGAGGCGGTGTTGGGGATGCTGTCCCGGATGGATTCCGGCCACAGGTCCAGGCAGTACAGGTACATGGGAACTCCGTGCCGCCGCTTGTAGCGCAGGGCGGGGGCGGCCATGGTCACCGGCGAGAGCTGGTAGACGAATACCACATCAAAATCCTTGGACAGCAGTCCGGCCCGCAGCCAGCCGCGCAGCAGAAAGCTCATGTAATTGAGCGCCAGCGCGGCGGCTCCGTGCTTCCGGGGGCGGATCTGGCAGCGGACGATCTCGACGCCGTTGTGGGTCTCCCGGCGGATATGTGCATAGCCGGGGTAGACCTCTCCCTCCGGGTAATTGGGCCGCCCGGTGAGCACCGTCACCGCATGCCCCCGCCGTACCAGCTCCTCGCAAATCTCCGTAATGCGGAATTGCTCGGGGTAGTAGTATTGGGAAACGACTAAAATCTTCATGGCAGTTCTTTATCGGGCCTCGAATGCGATCTCGAAGGCCTCCGCGTAGCACAGCCCTGCCTGCGCGCCACGGTAGGCGGCAAGACCGCGATAGTTTTCCTCGGAGCGGGGATGGGGATAGGGGCGCATGACGCCCTTGTATTCCGCCATTGCCCGCAGCTTGGCATCCAGCCCCTCCTGCCCGATCTCAACAAAGCAATTGGGGGTGAAGCGGTTGGCGGAGCTGTCCAGCGACCAGTCCGTGGCCGAGGGCGTTTCCATGTACATAAACAGGTGCAGACGGTAATCCGTCGGCCGGCGCTGGAACAGGCGGCAGGCGGCCTGAGCTGCTCCGCTGGTCATTGCGTGGTCGTTGTTGGTGTCCGTGGGGTGGTGGGTGACAATGGCCTCCGCCCGGAAGTCGTCGATGCAGCCCTCGATGAACTGCACCAGCTCCAGGTGGGGGACGGTGTTCATTTTGATGTTGGGGAAATCCGCGTGGTAGATCCTTTCCACGCCCAGGATCTTCAGCGCCTTTTCCTCGTCCAGCTCCAGGGTGCTGGAGCGGTTCAGCCGCGCGGCGGCCTGGCTGACCATGATCGCCACGGCGACCCGGTGGCCCTGCTGCACCAGACGGTAAATGGTGCCGCCCGCAGCGCCCGATTCATCATCCGGGTGGGCGACAACAAACAGATAATTCATAATGCTTCTCCTTTATCCTTCTATGATCGGCGCAATGCTGCACGGCCCTTCGGCGGGCAGCTCCGGCTGCCTCCCGGCGGCGAGGTCCTGCGCCAGCTCCAGCAGACGGCGGGCAGCGCAGTGGCTGTTCCAGATCTGGGTAATGGCCTGATAGGCGTTTTCGCCCAGCTCCCGCGCCTTTCCCGGGTGCTCCAGCAGGAAGCGGGTCCGTTCCGCCAGGGTGTCTATACGGTCGTTTTCATATAGGAAGCCGTTCTTTCCGTCCTCGACCAGGAAGGGGGCTGCCCCGGTGGCGCGGCAGGTCACCACGGCGCAGCCGCTGTTCATGGCTTCATTCAGCACCGCACCCCAGCCTTCGTTCTGATCGGAGGTGATGAGGAAGACGGCGGCGCACTCCATTTTGGCACGCACCTGCTCCGGCGTGACCGCGCCGGAGAGCCGAACCTGCTCCTGCAAGCCCCACGATTCCACCTGGGCGCGGAGGCCTTCCTCCAGCGCGCCGGTGCCCACCAGCTCCATGGTGAAGGCACAGCCCAGCGCTTTCAGCCGCCGCGCCGTTTCCAGGGCATATTCCGGGTGCTTCCAGCCGATCATCCGCCCGACCCACAGAATGGAGCCGGGCTGTTTCTTGTTCATCAGCGCGGGAAGATCATATTGGACGGCCTGGGGGAAATAGCCCCACCGCAGCGCCCGGCCCCGGAATTGGCCCAGCAGTCCGTAATCCCCGGCGGCATAGGCGCTGCTGCACAGCAGATAGTGATTCTTCTGGGGGGCGCGCAGGAAAACGCCGTACTTAACGGCCCGCCCCCAGAAGCCGAAGCCGGACTTTCCCTCCTTGAACAGCCGCTCGGAATAGCTGAAAGTCAGCCTGCGGCGCAGCAGCCGGGGAAGGATCATGCCGTAGGGGCAGCTGCCCCAGATCACCGCGTCCGCCCGGGCAATCAGCTGGCGGCAGCGCCGCTTCTGCGCCGGATCGTAGGCCCGGAGCACATACGCCGGGCGAACGTCGTTCCCCCAGCCCAGCGCCTTCCGCTCCTGCTCCATCTCCACCGTCTCAATGAAATAGAAATGATGGTCCGTCAGCGCGTCCAGATCACGGCTGATCCACGCCTGATGGTGATTGAAATAATTCGATACGAATACGACCGTCGTGGGGATCGCCGCCTTCCGTAGGGGGATTTTCTTTCTATTATACCAAAAATCTTCCGTTTTGCAATTCCCAATTCCCCGCCGACAGCGGAAAAAAAGACGGAAAAGCGCCCGGCGGTGTGAAAAGTTGTTGCGTTTTCTCGGCTTTTGTGTATAATAGACGTGATTGCACGCTGAGAGGTGGAATCGCTTGCTTCACGGGAGCGTTACGGAAATGATTACCGAAGAATAAAGGAGATTACCAAATGGCATACCAAGGACGTTATGGAAACGATCCCCCGAAAAAGAGCGGCGGCAGCGGCGCGTGGAAAATCGTGCTGGCTGTCGTCCTGACGATCATCATCATGCTGGGGCTGATGGTGGGCGTGGTTTTGTGGTACGTGAATTCCAAGCTCGGCAAGGTCACCCAGGCAGAGTTCGTGGAAAAGGACACCAGCGGCCAGGACCTGTCCGCCCTGATCGGCAACCTGGATGAAACGGATCCCAGCATTGTTACGATCTCCACGGAGGCGACCGAACCACCCACGGAGGAGCCCACCGACGCGGATTACGGCCAGTCCGGCCGGGTGGTGAACATTCTGGTGATCGGCCAGGATTCCCGGGAGGGAGAGGATCACAAGCTGTCCGACGGCATCATGCTGCTGACGCTGAACAAGCAGACCCGCACTCTGACCATGACCTCCTTCCTGCGGGACTCCTATGTCAAGCTGGCGGATTACCGCGGCCACGAATGCGGCTGGAACCGCATCAATACCAGCTACGCCCTGGGCTACTCCTGGTACGGCGACGCCGGCGCCATGGAAATGCTGAATCTGACCATCGCCAATAACTACGGCGTCAATGTGGACGGCGATGTTGAGCTCAGCTTCGACACCTTTGCAAAGGTGGTGGACTACGTGGGCGGCGTGGACATCGAGCTGGTGGGCGACGAATACACCCGCATGAACGAGGTTGCCGAGAGCTGGAACGCTGCGTGGAGAGCAAAGGGCCTGGACGCGGAGGAGCACGTCACAGAGGGCATGAACCATCTGGATGGCTTCATGGCGCTGGAATACGCCCGGGAGCGGCACGTGAATAACGCCGACAGCGATATGAACCGGGTCAAGCGGCAGCAGAAGATCCTGACTCAGGTGGTGGAGAAGTGCACCCGGATGAGCGCCACGGAGCTGGATAAGCTGATCGACATGGTGCTTGGCGAGATCGTTACCAACATCAGCACCGAGGACATGAAGATGTATATCACGGAGCTGACCCCGTACCTGTTCAATCTGAACATGGTCTCCAACCAGTGCCCGGCAGAAGGGACCTATTGGGGCGAGATGGTGGAGCTGCCCGACGGCACCGGCGGCGTGCTGAAGTGTGACTTTGAGGCCAACAAGCGCCTGCTGGCGCCCATCGTCAACGGCGAATCGTAAATAAAAGACCCTCCGCCCCCACGGCACTGCCTGGGGGCGGCCTTTGCTTTTTCGGGTCCGGCCCACATTCTTTGTTGAAAAATTCGTCGGAATCTGATAAAATATAGGAAGCATTGGGAAGAATTTCTGCGAAGATCAGGTGAGATCATGAATACCAGGCAGGATTATATTGCGGTCTTTGACTCCGGGCTGGGTGGGCTGAGCGTTTTGCGGCACCTGCGGCGGCGGATGCCCGGAGAACGGTTTTTATATTACGGCGACTCTGCCCATGCCCCCTATGGAGTCCGCAGCCGGGCGGAGGTGGAGGCGCTGACCCTGAGCACGGCGGAGCGGCTGATGAGCCGGGGCCTGAAGGCGCTGGTGGTGGCCTGCAATACGGCGACCTCCGCCGCCATCGAGCCGCTGCGGGCCAAATACCCGGACCTGATCGTGGTGGGCATCGAGCCGGCGCTGAAGCTGGCGGCGGATCGGTTCCCCGGCGGGCGCATCGGCGTGATGGCCACTCCGGTGACCCTGCGGGAGGAAAAATTCTGTCACCTGCTGACCCGGTATGCCGCCAAATGCCAGGTGTATAAGATCCCTGCCCCGCAGCTGGTCCCCCTGATCGAGGAGGGACGGGTGGATACCCCCATCATGGAGCAGACGCTTCACGGACTGCTGGACCCCTTCGCGGACAAAATGGACGCGCTGGTGCTGGGGTGCACCCATTTCCCCTTTGCCTCCCACGCCATGGAGCGCCTGCTGGGGCCCCGGGTGGCGGTGCTGGACGGGGGGGACGGTACGGCCCGGGAGACGCTGCACCGCCTGGAGGCGGCGGATCTGCTGGAAAAAGGCCCCGGTCAGCTGATCCTGGAGAACAGCCTGGGCACACAGGACATTCTGCGCCGCTCCCGGCGGATGCTGGGACTGGCGGACTGAGGAGGAGCATATGGAAAACGACATTCTGGTGATCGGCATCGCGGGAGGCACAGCCAGCGGCAAGACCACGCTGATGAAAAACCTCATCAACGAATTCGGCGGCGAGGTCACGGTCCTCAGCCACGACAACTACTACAAGCGCCACGATGAGATGCTCTATGAGGAGCGCTGCAAGCTGAATTACGACGAGCCGGGAGCATTTGACACCAGCCTGATGGTCTATCACCTGGAGCAGCTGCGCCGGGGCTTTGCCATCGAATGCCCGGTGTATGACTTCACCGTACACAACCGTACCGACGAGACGGTGCGTCTGGTGCCCAAGCGGGTCATCATCGTGGAGGGCATCCTGATCTTTGAAAACGAAGAGCTGCGCAATCTGATGGACATCAAGATCTTTGTGGACACCGACGCGGACATCCGCCTGTGCCGCCGCATCAAGCGGGATGTGAACAAGCGGGGCCGCTCCCTGGAAAGCGTACTGACCCAGTACCAGGAGACGGTGAAGCCCATGCATGAGCGGTATGTGGAGCCGAGCAAGAAGTACGCCGACCTGGTGGTGCCCGAGGGCGGCAAGAACCTGGTGGCGCTGAGCATGATCACCGGCCACATCCGCCACTATCTGGACGAGGTTTGAAATGCGGTTTGAAAGCCTGATCTTTGACATCGACGGAACCCTGTGGGATTCCCGCGCCCTGGTGGCGGAGGGCTATAACCTCCAGCTGCGGGACGAGGGGCTGACGCGCTATTGCGTGGACGCGGCCCGGCTGCGCCCCCTGTTCGGCAAGGTGATGACCGTCATTGCCGACGAACTGTTTGCCGACTTTCCCCCGGCGGAGCGCTATGCGCTGATGGAGCGGTGCATGGCACGGGAAAACGCCTATCTTCAGAAAAATGAATGCCGCATCGGCTATCCCGGTATCGTGGAGGCGCTGCGGACCCTGGCGGGCACCCATCGGCTGTTCATTGTCAGCAACAGCCAGCGGGGATACCCGGAGCTGTGCATCGAAAAGCTGGGCCTGGGAGACTGCATCCGCGGTCACCTGTGCTTCGGCGACACCGGCACCAGCAAGGGAAAGACCATCCGCGCCCTGATGGAGAAATTTGACATCACCGCCTGCGCCTACATCGGCGACACCCAGGGGGACCTGGAGGCCACGGTGGAGGCGGGGGTGCCCTTCATCTGGGCGGCCTACGGGTTTGATACGCCCAGCGCCTTTGACCTGCGCATCGACACGCCGCTGGACCTGGTGCAGCTGGAGCGGGAGGGAAAGCTATGAGCCTGGCCGTGGATTCCTACTGCATCCAGTGCTACCTGCGGCGCAACGCGGAGCTGGTGCGTCCCCTGGGAGATGAGGCGAAAACCACCGAATTCCTCAAGAAGATCATGCAGATGTACATCGATGCCCCGGCGGATGCCCCCTCGCCCTGGTTTGGGCCCCAGGTCGCCGACCTGCTGCATCAGATGTACGGCCTGGAGATCGACCGCTTCCGCCAGGAGAAGGCCGATTCCAACCGCTTCGTGCTGGAGCGGATGGAGCAGATCCGCTGCCGGGTAGAAGCGGCGGAGGACCCGGTGCTGGCGGGACTGCAATTTGCCATTTTGGGCAATTATCTGGATTTTTCTGCCTTACAGGGAAATGTCAGCTATGAAAAGCTGGATGAAATGCTGTCCGGCGCAAAGGATATCCAGGTGTCCGGGGCGGCGTTTGACGCCCTTTGCCGGGACTTGCAGAGCGGAAGGCGGCTGCTGTATCTGACGGACAACGCCGGGGAGATCGGCTTTGACCGCATTTTCGCGGAGACGCTGAAGAAGCGGTATCCCCAGCTGGACATCACATTCTGCGTCCGCGGCTTCGTGACCCAGAACGACGCCACCCGGGGGGATGCCGCCGCCGTGGGGCTGCCTTTCCCGGTGATCGACAACGGCAACCGGGTGGCGGGCACGCAGCTGGAGCTGCTGGGCCGGGAGGCCCGGGAGGCGCTGGATCGGGCCGATGTGATCCTGGCCAAGGGCATGGGCAATACCGAGACCATGCTGGGCTGCGGCTACAATGTCTATTACGCCTTCCTGGTCAAGTGCCCCCGGTTCGTTCAGCTTTTCCGCCGGCCGCTGTTCACCCCCATGCTGGTCCGGGACCGGGACTGCGCGGATATTCTGGGAAGCACCTGAATTTCCAGAAAATGTCCTGTTTATTTCACGGTTTTTATGCTATAATGGCCACAGTCACAGGGGGAGCCGACGGCCCCGCAGAGTCTTGACAGGAACGGAGGTTTTGCAATGTCTTTGCTCGCGTTTTTGGGCGGCCGCTATGATAAAAAGGCCTGGGGGCGGGCGCTGTTCGCCTCCGGGTGCAAGCTGCCGGACAAGCCGGACGTGAAAAAATACGAGAAGGCCACCCAGCAGATCATTTTCAATGACTGCAAGATCATCAAGGAATGCGCCCATATCATCCTCACCACCAGAAGCGAGGCGGTACGCAGCAAACGGAAGATGATCATGTTCAGCCGCTACAATCATCTGGCCCGGCTGGAGCCCTTCGCCACCCGGCAGCAGCAGGAGCTGATCGCCGAAGCCAAGGCCGCTGCCGCCAAGGCAAGGCGGGTAAAATAAGAAAAGCCGCACACTGTGTAAGGTGTGCGGCCTTTTGCGGGGAGAGAAATCTTTTGTTTATCGGAATAATTTGGAGAGATCGGCAGAAATCTTAACAGAAATATAAGATTTATCCCTGCTTTCGCCGCTTGTATTGCAGGCAGCGCTGTGGTAAAATATAGCATAAATTAACCAAAGAGGAACAATTGCTATGAGAAAATCCATTGCGCAGAAAAAGGCCCAGGAGGTCGATGCGGCGCACGGCCAGGCAAAGAGCAGCCCGCCCGCTCCCAAGACACCCAAGGCGCACCCGATCGCGGCGGCCACGGCCTGCGTCCCCTTTGCGGCAATTTGGTACGTCTGCAAGAATGTGCTCCCGGGTTACAGTTTTACGGCGCTGGTGTGCCTGTGCATCATTGGGATCATTCTGTTTTATGGCTTTATGCCCATGGTGGGGCGGGTGCTGCCCCGGTTCGCCCGGGTGTGCACCATCGTGTTTACATTGGCTCTGATCTGCGGGCTGATCCTGTTCGGCGTCACGGAGTATTTCATCATCCGGGCCAGCTTCGGCACGCCGGAGACCCAGGTGGATTACCTGGTGGTGCTGGGGGCGAAGGTGCGCCAGGACGGGCCGTCGGTATCCCTGTGGGATCGGATCTACGAGACAGTCAGCTATCTGAACGCTCACCCGGACACCATTGCCATTGTCTCCGGCGGCCAGGGGGAGGACGAGCCGATCACAGAGGCAAAGAGCATGCACGATGAGCTGGTAAAGCTGGGCATCTCGGAGGATCGGATCTGGATGGAGTACAAGGCCACCTCCACCGATGAGAACCTGCGGTACAGCCTGGACCTGATCGAGGAAAAAACCGGTCGGCGGCCTCAGAGGCTGGGAGTGCTCTCCAGCGAATACCACCTGTTCCGCGCCAGCCTGATGGCAAAGAAGCTGGGCGTCGAATTCGTGGGCGTTCCGGCAAAGACGACCAAGATCACCCAGCTGATCAACCACGCCATGCGGGAGGTCGCGGGTGTGTGGCATTTCTATATTTTTGGGAGGTAAATCATGATCCAGAAAACTGACGCGGATTTTGCCTGGGAGAAAACAGCGCAGCTGCTGGCCATCGATTCCCCCAGCGGCTTTACGGACCGCGCCGCCGCATGGGTGCGCGGCGAATTTGAAAAGCTGGGCTTTTCTGCCTTCGTCACCGCCAAGGGCGGCGTACTGGCGGACCTGGGCGGCAGCGACGGGCAGGATGCCCTGCTGCTGGAGGCCCACACCGATACCCTGGGCGGCATGGTGGCCCAGATCAAGAGCAGCGGCTGCCTGAAGCTGACCAACCTGGGCGGCATGAACGCCAACAACGCGGAGACGGAGAATGTCCGGGTATATACCCGCTCCGGCAAGGTATACGAGGGCACCTGCCAGCTCCACGACCCCAGCATCCATGTCAACGGCGGCTATAACGACGCCAAGCGCAGCTGGGACAGCGTGGAGATCGTTCTGGACGAGAACGTCAGCTCCTCCGACGAGACCCGCGCCCTGGGAATTGAGGTGGGGGATATTGTATGCTTTGATCCCCGTACCCGCCGCACCGCCTCCGGCTACCTCAAGAGCCGCTTCCTGGATGATAAGCTCAGTGTGGGGATCCTGCTGGGCCTGGCCAAATACCTGAAGGACAACGGCATCACCCCCGCCCGCCGGGTGTACGCCCACATCACGGTGTATGAGGAGGTGGGCCACGGCGGCTGCGCCAACGTGCCCCAGGGCGTCACCGAGGCTATCTCCGTGGACATGGGCTGCGTGGGTGACGGCCTGACCTGCACCGAGCGGCAGGTATCCATCTGCGCCAAGGATTCCGGCGGACCTTACAGCTATCAGGTGGTGGGCAAGCTGATCGAGGCGGCGAAGAAGACCGGCGCGGATTACGCCGTGGATGTCTATCCTCACTACGGCTCCGACGTGGAGGCGACGCTGCATGCCGGCTACGACATTCGCCACGGCCTGATCGGCGCGGGCGTCTTTGCCAGCCACGGCTACGAGCGCAGCCACATCGACGGGGTATACAACACCCTGAAGGTGCTGTGCGGCTACCTGAATGTGTGATCGTATTCCGTAAATACAGAGAATCTCCCCATTTCATCATCGGTGAAATGGGGAGATTTTGTACGTATGGGGGATGTTATTCAGCGGATTTTTCTGCCTGGAGCTGCGCCTTGGTCTTGGTAAAACGCTCCAGAATGGGGATCAGAAGCAGGCACACAAAGGCCGCGGTGAAGCCGCCATTGTACAGGCAGTAGCCGCCGTGGAGCAGGGGGACGGAGGTGACCAGGGTATAGTGCATCATGGCCGCGAAGAAGCCGTATTCCCAGCCGTATTTCCGGGAGATGGGGCTGAGGCCGCTGGCATAGCACAGGCCGACCATAATGGCCTGGGCATTGATGGCCCCGGAGAAGCTGCCGCCGATGGCGTTGGAAAAGCCCTGGAACAGCCAGGAGGCTGCCGCATAGCCCAGCATAATGGGCAGTACGCTCAGCGGGTGGGAGCCGGAATTGCAGCAGGCCAGCATACAGAAGATGATGCCGAAGGTCACGCCGTTGAGGCTGCCGCCAATCAGATTGTAATAGCCCAGGATGAACAGACCGTATACGCCTACGTTCATCAGGAAAGCCGCTTTCCCGTAGGCCGCGGAGAAGCTGGAGGCCTCCGCCTTGTCCAGCATCAGGTTCCAGTAGTCCTTCGGCTTGCAGCCCATGCACAGGGCAGCGATCACCAGAATGCCGAACACGGCGATGCAGAATGTATTCACCGTCAGCCGGGAGGCGACCTTCAGCGTTTCAGCGGCAGGGGCGGCGGGCAGATCGACGCCCATGGTCTTATACAGCACCGCCTGCAGGAAGAAGGCGGCCATGCCCACGGGCAGGGCGGCGCTGTACAGGTCGTAGCCCTTGTGCACCTTGGGGGAATGGGCCAGCCCGGCGGGCAGGAAGAACCCGATGGCCACGCCCACGGCCAGACCCAGCGCCACGCCGGTGAGCCGGAAGCCCACGGTCTCGGCGTGGGGGTAGCGCACCATCAGCTCCGTGACCAGCGGGGCAAGGCCGGTGGAAAACAGCATGGCATTCACGTTGCCGCCCAGCTTCTCCCGCTTGACCAGGCTGTACAGGACGACGCCCAGGATGCTGGGCCACATGTTCAGCACATTGATGCCCCAGGAGGTGAAGCCCACCGTCAGCAGAAAGGCCAGGGTGGACACGTTGTTGGCCGCAGCGCCCAGCAGCACGTACAGCGCCAGGCACAGCAGGGCGACCAAACCCATATTCAGGAAGGTGGCGGAGTAGCCGCCCACGGCGAAATAGTTGGTGGAGATCTTGCTGGGCTGGCTGATGATGCTCCACAGGCCGGTGAGCATCCCGGCGCGGTCGGGCATCACCAGCGCCGCGATCAGAAATGCCGCCGTAAAATAGCCGAAAAGGACTTTTAGAAAATCACTTTCGGATAGTTGATTGAGTTTTTTCATAAAGCGCCTCTCTTTTCGGGATGTTTTGGTAAAGGATGCTCTGAATAAATCAGCAAGAGCTGGCAGCGAGGGATTTTGTTCCCAGGCAAAGGATGGAAAATGGAGGAATACTGTATGTACCCGCAAGGGGTATGCCGCATCCGTAAGCCAGCTTACGCTGGCAACGGCTGCGCGATATTTCCCATTTTTCATCCTGCGGCATGGGGGCAAAAGACCCGCTGCCCAGCCGCAGATGATTTGTTCAGAGTTTCCTAAAAAACAGGGCTGCCCCACGACTGGTGAGACAGCCCCGTGAAGCTGTGGATCAGATTTTTTCGGCAGCCTCCACCACATGCTTCATCAGCACGGAGGTGGTCACGCTGCCCACGCCGCCGGGGACGGGGGTAATGGCGTCCACAATGGGCTCCACCTCGGCGAACTTGGCGTCGCCGGCGATGCCGCCCAGGCCGCCCTTGGCGTTGGGCTTGTTCTCATCCCAGTTGATGGAAACGTCGATGACCACTTGGCCGGGGCGCACGTAGTCGGCGGTGAGGGAGTTCAGCACACCGGCGGCGGACACGATGATGTCAGCCTTCTTGCAGATCTCGGCGGTGTTCACGGTCTTGGTATGGCACACGGTGACGGTGGCGTTCTTGCCCATCAGCATCATGGCGGCGGGCTTGCCCACTACCAGGGAGCGGCCGATCACCACGGCATTCTTGCCCTTGCAGTCGATGCCGTAGAAGTCCAGGATCTCCATGCAGGCGGCGGGGGTGCAGGGGGCGTAGCCCAGATCCAGTCCTTCGAACACACCGGCATTGCTCATATGGGTCATGCAGTCCACGTCCTTGCTGGGCAGCAGACGGTTGCAGATCTCGTTCTGGTCAGCCTTCAGGTGCTTGGGCAGGGGGCGGAACATCAGTACGCCGTGGATATTCGCGTCGGCGTTCACCTCGTCGATGACGGCAATCACCTGCTCCTTGGCGGCATCGGCGGGCAGCACGTAATTCTTGACCGCCACACCCACCAGCTCGGCGCGCTTGGTAGCGCCCTTTTCATAGCTCAGGTCGGAGGGGTTCTCACCCACGCGGATGATGCCCAGGGTGGGCACGATGCCCTTTTCCCGCAGGGCGGCGGTACGGGTTTGCAGATTGGCGTTCAGGGCATCGGTAACTTCTTTGCCCAGCAGCAGCTTGGCCATTGGTATGATCCTCCTAAAATTTATTGATTGAAGTTGGCGCGCACCGCGGCGAAGATATCATCGGCCTTGGCGCAGTAGGTATTCAGCATGGTGTTTGCCTTGTCGTTCAGCTCCTGGGCCTTTTCCCGGTTCTTCAGGCTCTTGGTGTTGATGAACACGTTCAGCGAGGCAGCCTGAAGCGCGGCCTTGCAGCATACCGCGCCGCAGCCCGCGTCGGAGACGGCCAGGCGGCTGCCCTTGGCGGCAAAGACGGCAATGGCGTCGATGGCCTGGCAGCACAGCTCCATGATGTGCATGGGCACCGCGCAGGCGGTGATGGTGGCGTCCTCCAGAATGGCGTCCCGGTTGGAATCGTCCTTGGGAATGCCATAGGCCTTGGCCAGGGGCACGAAGCCCTTGTCGTCAGCCTCCACCTGATCCAGCAGCTGCTTTTGCAGACCGTCGCAGGTGGCCTTCAGGGCGATGATCTCCGCTTCCACGTCGGCATACTTTTTCTTGCCGACGGTGAGGGAGCCGACCATGTTGCCCAGGGCGGTGCCGATGGCGCCCACCAGCGCGGCCGCGCCGCCGCCGCCGGGCGCTGGGGCATTGGACGCCAGCACCTCCACAAAGGTGCGGCAGGATTCCATTGTCATATCCATTGGGGTAGTTCTCCTTTATGTGTATTTTTCCGTGTATCCGGGCCTTGGCTCCAGATGAGGCAACAGCTACAACCTAGGGCGGCACGACTTGCTGCCCCCTTTGGGGGAAGTGCCGCGGCAGCGGCAAAGGGGGTGTGTTGTCGATAAATTTGAGTTGTTACCATTCAACGAACGGCACCCCCTCTGCGACTCGCTAAGAGCCGCCTGACGGCGGTTGCTCGCTTGCATG
>USEU01000008.1 GCA_900553805.1 uncultured Eubacteriales bacterium | reverse complement strand
GTGGGGCAAAAAGACGGCTGCGGCTCGCAGACACAATTGCGCGGTGTTGCCTTAAGGTTTTTACCATTCTACAACAGACAGAATTTCAATGTCAACTGTTTTGGACATAGTTGTTGGGCCAATTTGTGTCGATCGGGGACGCATAGATATTTCCTGGAGAACTGTTTCCCGCGCTGGGAATGGAACGGGATGACGTATGGACCATGCAGCGGGTCCAATAAAAAACAGCACACAATTCCTGCTTCTGGAGTTGTGTGCTGCTTTTTGTTAGGAATTTAAAAATGGATATTCTTCAGCCGGTTCAGCAGAAGGCCGGCGATCAGGCCGATGAGGATGCCGGCGCAGATGCCGCTGATGAGGAGGATGGGTAGGTAATAGGCGATCTGGAGGGTTTGGGTCCACAGGCAGGCGGCGGCGATCTGACCGACGTTGTGCAGGACGCCGCCTGCAACGCTGACGGCGATGGGGGAGAACAGGCCGGTTTTCTTCAGCAGGATCATGCCTGCAAGGCTTACCGCCGCACCGGCCAGGCTAAAGAGCAGGCTTTGCAGATTTCCGAACAGCAGCGCTACCAGCGCGACCCGGATGATGCTGACCACCACGGTCTCCTTCCAGCCTACCCGGTACAGGAGAAATACCGTCACTAAGTTTGGCAGTCCAATTTTCATGCCGGGGATGGTGGTGAACGCCGGGATCTGGCTTTCCACAAAGGAAAGGATCATGGCCAGGGTGATGGACAGCCCCAGGAAAGCCACTTTTTTTGCTTTCATCATTTTTCTCCCTAATTCGAGACCAGATCCACACCCTGCTCCTGGGTGCCGTAAACGGTGACGGTGAGACGATTGGGCAGGCAGGTAATGGTCTGAGCGTTGTAGCGTACCTTTCCCTGCTTTACGCACAACTGGTCAGGGCAGTTGGCATCGATCAGGAAGGCGGCCCCATCCTCGATCCGCAGGAGGTTTGTCCCTCCGTTCAGCGGGTACTCCCCCTCCTGAGAGAGGCTGTATCGTCCGGCTTCCGCGCCGTCGATGCGGACGACCACATAACCGCCCTCCTGCCGCAGCAGGAGCAGCAGGCCCAGCAGCACCCCGGACAGGGCCAGGAGCGCGCCGATCAGGATCCAGTCGCGCTTCTTCATCGGCTCAGAAGTTCAGCGCCAGCAAGGCCAGTGCGATCATTCCGGCGGTCAGCAATGAGATGGGCAGCCCGCGGAAGGGAGCGGGGACGGCATCCTCATCCCATACGGCCTCCCGCAGGCGGGAGTAGAGAAGCAGGACCACCGTGAATCCAATGCCAACGGCCAGCGCGGTGACCAGACTTTCACCAAAGCCGAGGGAAGTGTTTTCAATGCACATTCCCAATACGGCGCCGTTGATGCCGAATCTGACGTAATCGGCGTGGCAGAGGTCATCCAGGACCTTGTGAAAAAGCACATGGAGCAGCTCTACAACGCCAATGACCACCGCCATAAAGACCATGGTTTGCAGATAATCCGCCGCGTTCAGCAGATAGGTGTTGATCGGCCAGGTGATAAGCGCGCAGAGCACCATCACAACGGTGGTGCCAAGCCCCAGCACCAGGGACTGCCCCACAGGGCGGCGGTTGGTTATCACCGCGCCGGTGCCGAGAAAACGCACGATGGCATAGTTGCCGGAGAGAATTCCGGCCAGAAGAATTCCAAAAATCACATTTGCGCTCATGCTGCGGACCTCTCTTTCTCATGCTTTTTCGCTGCGGTAAGGGCATTGATCACTGCCATCAGGAGCGCCATGACCAGATAGCCGCCGTAAGCGCCGGACAGAATGGGGACCTTCACGCTTTCCAGGAAAGCAATGGGGCGGCCCCAGATGGTCGCGCTGCCCAGCGGCTCCCGGATCAGGGCACAGACGAGCATCACAGCGGACAGGAACAGCGCGGTGAGGAGGGCGGTGCGGATGGTCAGCGCTTCACCGTGGGCCACGGCGCTGTCCGGCACCTCAAACATGACGGGGCTGGCGGCCAGCGCGGCCAGGTGCACCCCCAGCAGGTTCACAGCCACGGGGAAATGGGCCTGCATCAGCATATTGACCAAGGACACGAAGCCCGTGATGATCAGCAGATTCGCCGGGAGCTGGATGCCCTTCGGGATGACCCGGCGCAGGGCGCAGATGGTGATGGAGGCCAGCAGGGTGGACACCAGCACCACAATGCTCATGCCAACAGCGGCCCGCAGGTCCGCACTGGAGACCATGACCAGTGCGGAGGCCATGGTCAGCAGGCTGGCGGGAACGCCGCCCAGCAGGTGGGATGTTTGATTCTCTTTCATGCTCATTTCCCTCCGTTCTGGAGCTGCGCGAAGGCAGCAAAGGAATCGGTGATGGCCTGGCGCACGGCGTTGGAGGTCATGGTCGCGCCGGAGATCATACCGGCATCCGCAGAGGAGTTGTCCGCCGCCATGCCGTTGAAGCCGGACTTGTAGGCGGGCTGATCCACGGTATCGTCCACCGGGAAGTAATCCGTCTCAAAGAAGAGCTGCTTGGCATCCAGCTTGGCAATGGCTCCGTTTTCGTCCAGGACCACATACAGGCTCATCTGGTCAAAGCCGATGGGACGGCAATAGAACAGGGTGTAGTCCGCTCCCTCGCTCTGGAAGGAGGCTGCATAGACCACGGTGCCGAAGGTGTTCAGCCGGAGCGGCGTGATCTGCGCAGCGTCCTTGAACATCTTTCCAAGCTTCTTTTCGCCGTCAGCGGAGAAATCCTGCTGCCGGGCAGCCGCATCCGCCTGGGCCTCCGATGCCAGGCCGGCGTGGACTTCCGTCACATTGTTTCCATCCACGTCATAAACAGCGCATTCCCCCATGGCGTTGACCACGGCCAGGAAGGAATTGTCTGCATCGTTCATGATGTAAGCAAAGCCGGTCCCGTTATCGGCCTGGTAGACGATCCCCAGGCCGTCAGGGGCCTCCAGCTGCGCCGCTTTCAGAACGCCGTCCTTGGCCATGCCGGGGGCGACGGCGGGGATCAGCTCAGTCAGCAGCTGCGCGGGGCTCTTTACGCCTGCGCTTACCAGCCCGTTGCCGATCAGTGACTGTATCCCGGCCTCCACCGCATTGCGGATGGAGGAAGAGGAGAAGGTGCAGCCTGCCACCAGACCCACGTCGGCCAGCGTGGAATCCTGTCCCACGAAGGAGGGAAGGAAGCCCTCGTCCTTGGTGCGCACGTCGATGGAATCGGTGTACTTGTCCACCTGGACGCCGCAGATCTTCCCATCGGCATCAACACCGAAGGTCAGCTCCATAGGTTCGCTGGTGTAATTGTCCACCGTCTGGCATTGGACGGCGTAGCCGGTGCCGTTGGCCTCGCGGTAGATCTTCAGGACCTGCGGCCCTACGCCGGTCAGGGAAGAGGCAGCGGTATCTGCCGCGTCGTAGATCAGTGCGTCGCCGTCAAAGACAGCGCCGTCGGGCATGACGGCCAGCAGAGGAGCGAAGGCTTCTCCCGCCCGGTTTGCCTCGATACGCGGGCCGGTGTAGAAATTCAGGCCGAACATTGCCGCACCGAATACGGCAAAAATCAGCACAAGAACCAGTGCGGATCTCAGAAATTTCATCACTTCACACCTCCCAGCGTTTTCTTCTTGGTCAGGTCGGAGATGAAGGGCGTCAGCAGATTCATGGTCAGGATCGCAATGGAAACACCCTCGGGGTAGCCGCCAAAGCGGCGGATGAGATAGGTCAGAATGCCCGCCCCCACGCAGAATACCACCCGGCCCGTGCCGGTGATGGGGGTGGTCACATAGTCCGTGGCCATGAAGATGGCGCCCAGCAGCAGGCCACCGGACAGAACATGCTGCATGGCATAGCCCACGTCAAAGCCGCCGAAGAGGAAAGCGCAGACGAATACCGTGGCGGCGAAGGAGGCGGGGACGTACCATTTGATGACCCGCCGGACGATCAGATATCCGTAGCCAAGCAGCAGGGCAATGGTGCAGGTCTCGCCGATGGCTCCGCCGTAGACGCCCAGAAACAGCTCCGACAGGGAAATTGCCTTGGCTGCCTCAGCGCCCTGGTTGATGGTCACCAGGGGAGTGGCGGAGGAAGTGAGGTCCGCGATCACCGGCATCGCGCCGCCGGCCACCGTGCCGGTGAAGGCCAGCAGCAGGAACACGCGGGCCGCAATGGCGGGGTTGACCAGGTTCTTGCCGATGCCGCCATAGAAGCCCTTGACCACCACCATGGCAAACACGCCGCCCAGAGCGCACTGCCACAGGGGCACGTTGGTGCTCAGGTTCAGCGCCAGCAGCAGGCCGGTGACCACGGCGGACAGGTCGCCGACGGTCTGCTTCTTTCCGGCGCAGAGGTTGAACAGAAATTCCGACAGAACAGTGGCTGCGATACAGGTCAGGACCGTCCACAGCGCGGAAACGCCGAAGATCACAATGCCCGCGACGGTGGCGGGGAGCAGGGCGATGATCACATCCAGCATGATCCGCTGGGTGGAGGAGCCGGGCTCATGGATGTGGGGCGTCGGAGAAATATGGAGCGTTGTCATTTGGTCGCACCTCCCGCTTTTTCTTTTTGCGCGGCGGCATATTGTTTCAGATAGGATTTGGCCTGCTGATTGATCTGGAGCAGGGGACGGTGGGCGGGACACACGTAGGAGCAGCAGGCGCAGTCCACGCACTGCCGTACGCCGGTGTCGATCAGCGCCTTGACCCGGCGCTCCTCGTCGCGAAGCTTCATGACCCGGTCGACCATGGCCACGCTGATCCCGACGGGGCATTTTTCCACGCAGCGGCCGCAGTTGATGCAGGCGGAGGCCTCCGGGAGCACGGCGCGCTTTTCGTCAAATACCAGCACCGCGTTGGAGACCTTGACGATCGGATCATCCACCGAGCAGATGGCGGAGCCGTTCATGGGGCCGCCCACGACGATCTTGCCCGGCTGGGACTTCAGCCCCGTGTATTTCAGAAGCTCACTGATCCGGGTGCCGATGGGAGCGATCAGATTCATGGGCTTCTCCACGGCGGGCCCGTCCACGGTGACGATGCGCTCCACCAGCGGCATGCCGGTGTTCAGGTAATGGGCCGTCAGCGCCAGGGAGGACACATTGATGATCAGCGCGCCGAAGGAGGGGAAGCGCCGCCCGGCAATGGCAACGCGGCCGGTGGCGTTGTAGAGCATCACCTGCTTGGCGCCCTGGGGATAGATGGCGTTCAGCTCATGGACCTGGACATAATCCTTGCCGGCAAAGGTTTTCTTCAGCAGCGCGATGGCGTCGGGCTTGTTCTTCTCAATGCAGATTTTATATACCGCATCCTTCAGGTAGTCGCTCATGTACTTGCGCAGGTACTCGATGCCGTCAGCGATCAGCTCGGGGTGTGCCAGCATCATCCGATGGTCGCTGGTGATGTAGGGCTCGCATTCGGCGGCATTGATCAGAACGGTGTCCACCTTGTAATCCGCATTTCTGGCCTCATTCAGCTTCGCCCAGGTGGGGAAAGCCGCGCCGCCCAGGCCGACCATGCCGCTTTCCCGCACGGCCTGCAGGAAGCTGTCGCAGTCGGTGACCACGGGTGGCTTTACGGTGGGAGCGACTTCCATCAGACCGTCGCTTTCAATACGGATCACGGTGGTGAGTTTCCCCTTCGCGGTGTCCATGGTGCCGATCTGTACTACTTTGCCGGATACGGTGGCGTGGACGGGGGATGAGAATCGGCCCTCCTCGCGGGCAATCAGCTGCCCCACCTTTACCGTGTCGCCCACCTGGACGATGGGCTCGGCCTCATGGCCGGAGTGCATATTCATGGGCAGAACGACCTCCTTGGGCAGGTCGATCCGCACAGGCTCGCATGCGGCGGTGTGCTTGTTGTGGGGCACATGCAGAGACGAGATGTCTTTTTTCAAAGCAGTTTCTCCTCCTTTGTTTTTTAAAGTGAGAATGCCAGGCAGGCTTCCCATTGGGGGATAAGGACGTTTTATTCCGGGGAAGACGCCAGCAGCTCCAGCCCTGGGGTCTTGTATTGGGTGCCGTCCGGCAGGATCCACAGCGCCTGGACGTTCCCAAGCGCCTGCGTCAGGGCGAGCCCATCCTCATAGGGCATACAGAACAGCGCGGTGGACAGCGTGTCGGCCAGACCGCTGTCCGGCGTGATCACCGTGACGGAGGCAAAATAGGCGGCGGGCATTTGGGTGTCCTTGTCGATGATGTGGTGATAGCGGACCCCGTCCACGGTGAAGAAGCGCTCATAATTGCCGGAGGTCACGCAGGAGGTATCCGCAAGGCTGACCCGGGCGGCATACTGCTCCGGGTCCCTGGGATCCTTGATGCCGGTGGCCCAGCTGCTTCCATCGGGTTTGTGTCCCAGAATGCGGATATTGCCGCCAATGTTCAGCACGTAGCCGTCCGCATTGGACTCCAGCAGGCGCTGGGCGGCCCGCTCAGTGGCATAGCCCTTGGCCAGCGCGCCCACGTCGATGGAGGCAAGGGGGTCGGAAATGCGCACTGTGTTGTGCTCCGGGTCGATCTCCAGGGTGGAGATATCGGTGTGGGCGGCAGCCTGGGCCAGCGCCTGCGCCGTGGGGATCTGCGTGTTCTCCGGCTCCTGGGAGGCGGCCTCCCGGCAGTCGTGCCACAGCCGCAGCACGGAGCCCATCATGACGTTCATCTCCCCGCTGGTGGTGTCGTACATCTGCCTGGCATAGAGCAGGAATTCAATCAGCGCGGGAGAGACCTCCAGCGCGTCCCCGCCGGCGTTCCGATTTACGGTGGCCAGGTTGGTGACGCCGCTGTATTCGTGATAGATGTCGAAGAGCTGGTGATATGTCTCCAGTATCTGGGCCGCTGCCTGGCAGTTGGCCTCGAAGACCTGCTGGCTGTCCCCGGCGTAGCTGTAAATGTAGGATACCGTGTCAAAAAAGGTGAAATATGCCATGCCCTTCGGTTCTGCCTTAACTGAAGTTGCAGGGCAGCCCGCCAGTGTGACGAGCAGCCCTGTAACGACGGATAGGCAGAAAAGCTTCTTCAGTCGCTTTTTCAATGCCTTATTTGTGATTCGCGGATCAGCGGGCGTTGTTGGCGGCCTGGGCCATCACGGCGCAGATAGAGCTGATCTGGATGGTGCAGCCCGCGTCCAGCAGCGCCTTGTCGGCGGCGATCACGTGGCCCTCCGCCTCCTGGGTCTCCATTCCGGCGACCTGGTCAGCGGTCTTGCCCACAACGTAGCTGGAAAAAGCGGCGGACTGCTCATACCATTCCAGGACCTTGCCGTCGCCGTTGTTGTCGGAGGAGTAAGGATTACCGGCCATGCCGTAATCCTCCTTCAGCTCACGCTTGGTGGCCTTGAACGCGGTCTCAACGATCTCGCCGTCCACGTTGACGGTGATGCTGGGCTGAATGGCATCGTTCAGAGCGGCGACGATCTTGCCGTCCACCACCACGGCGGCGGCAAAATCGGTGTACATCTTCACAACGCCGTCCTCATCCTCGGTGGCGGCGGTGGACTCGGCGGCAGTGGTCTTGGCAGCCACACCCAGAGTAAAGTCCGCGCCGGACTTGAAGCTCACGCCCTGCTCATCGCGGCAGGCCTTTACCACAGCGCCCTTGAAGTCGTCGATCTGAATGGTGCAGCCGGCGGACAGCAACGCCTCGTCGGTGGAGATCTGGTGGCCCTCCGCCTCCTGGGTGGTCATGGCTTCGATTTCGTCAGCGGTCTTGCCCACGACATACTTCTCAAAAGCCTTTGCCTGCTCGTCCCACTCCAGGACCTTGCCGTCGCCGTTGTTGTCGGAGGAGTAGGGATTACCGGCCATGCCATAGTCGGAGCCAAGCTCCATCTTGGTCTTGAAGGCCTGCTCGGTGTCCACTTCGCCGTCGGTCACGTTCATCTTGTTCTGCGCCACGTCAATGCGGCAGGAGACGATCTTGCCATCGGCATCGGTCACCACCGTGGCCACCGTGGCATCCACCTGGGCGTTGTTATCAGCGGAGCTGCCCATGTTTACCACGATGCCCATCCCCAGCTTGTAGTCGGACTGCTTCTCACCGCAGGCGGCAAGAGTGGCCACCATGCAAACGCACAGCGCCAGCGCAAGGATTTTTTTCATGTTCATTGTCATTCTCTCCTTTTAATAATAGCATTTGCAAAATGCAAACCGCCCGAATCACCTCTCCGCTTCCGGCGGGGAGGCGGTTTCCCTGACGGCTTTTCGATATTATTTTATCAATATCTATGCGGAAAGTCAAGCCCCTGATATCGATAAAAAGATATCAAGATGATATGCCGGCCTATACGGATTTGATATAGGGCTCTGGCATTCGAGCGGTGCCCGTATCAGAAAAACCTCCGACACCGGCCGGTGGCTGTGAGCAGCTCTGCTCACAACGCATCATGGCTAGTCGTCAGAGGCTTTTTGACGGTGATCTTGCGTCCGATGCGGGCTCCACAGCCGTGGCAAAGCTGGGACGCGCTTTCAGAAGCAGCAGATTGATGACAACGGCAAGAAGATCACAGCCAAGGAAGATCCAATCGGTCGTGACGGCCGCGCCGTGCGAGAAAAGAAACAGCCAGAGGCAGGCGCCGATGGACGCGGCAGCGGTGAAGCCCAGCGCAATGGGCGGGCAGGTGATGCCGCCGTTGGCGATGGCATCAGCCTGCTCCCGGGTCAGCGGCTCTTTCAGGCGGGGCGCCGGAAGCATGCCCTGCAGGGCGAACCACAGCGGGACCAGGGTGAGAATATGAGGCAGAACACCATAAAAAACAGAGGAAAGATGATTGCGATGCAGCAGCGGCAGCAGAATCAGGAGCACTTCCAGGCAGACACCTGCCAGAGCAAGACGCTGCCCCCTGTGGCGCGGGATGGGCGCTTGCAGGAAACGCAGGCGCGGGCCGATGTATTCGGCATGGTCCTTTATCTTCCCGTTATCATCGACGGTGGTGTAAATGCGGTAGTCCTGCTGATATTTTTGCTTCACTGGAAATGGCCTCCTTTTCCTATGGTGCGATTTTCCCCGGCGTGCGGAAAAACTGATTGCGAAATGCCTTCGGTGTGTATCCCGTCTGGCTGCGGAAGGTGCGGATAAAATGGCTCTGGGAGCTGAATGCTAGGATCGCCGCAATTTCGGCATAGGTATAAGGAGCCGCTCATCCGGCAGTATTTTGGCGCTGTCGGCAGGGACGTGTGTCTGTGCCCGGGTTTTCAATGTGACAATGGAAAGAATATTTTCGTTGGCGATCAATTTCTGACCAATTATAAACTTGTGTGGTGTGCCCCAGCGCGACCAGGACGGAGTTCGAGATCGGCTTCGGCAGAACACAGGAGCGGGTCGATGCCTCCAACTGGGAGACTTCGGAGGATGTGGCCCAGGGGATCCTGTATGCCTGCCTGGCAGGCAACACTGTCTGGGAAATCAGAATGAGATAAGAGAAAACAGGAAAGATAGCAGACAGGGAACCGGCACAGTCCGTTCCGATTCCCTGTCCTGCGGGCATGGTTATTTCGCTTCCAGATGCTCCAGCTTTTCCAGGCGGCGGACGAACTCCGCCTCGCCGGAGAATTCGGCGCCAAGGAAGCTGTTGATCACCTCAATGGCGGTATAGTAGCCGATCACCTCGCCGCCAAGAGCAAGAATCTGCACATTGTCATGCTCGACGCACTGGTGGGCGCAGTAGGTGTCGTGGCAGAGAGCGGCGCGGATCCCCTTGATCTTGTTGCAGGCGATCACAGCGCCGCAGCCGGTGCTGCAAAACATGATGCCCCGCTCGGCTTTCCCGGAAAGGATCGCGCCGCAGATCTGCTGGGCGATGTCCGGGAAATCTACCATGTCGGTGGAGTAGCACCCGTAATCAATGATCTCGTGATTTTTCTCGAGATAGGGGAGCACCTGCATTTTCATCTTATAGCCGCAATGGTCGGACCCAACGGCAATTTTCATAATGGTTCCTCCTTTTTGGAACACGTATCAGCGGATACGTCTTTTATGGGGTATCATCTTCGTATCAGAACAGTGTGCAGGCGCAGTAGTGGTGCGGCGCGATCTCCTTCAGCGGGATCGCCGCCTCGCGACACTTTTCGGATGCATAGGGGCACCGTGCCGCAAAGCGGCAGCCGGGCTTGGGCTCAATGGGACTGGATACCTCGCCGGTCAGAAGCTCCCGGGTCTTGCCCCGGCCGGAAAGGTCGGGCTGGGGGATGGCAGCCAGCAGCGCCTTGGTATACGGATGGGTGGGGTGGGCAAACAGCTCTTCCTTATCGGCATACTCCACCACCTGTCCCATGTACATGACCATGATATCGTGGCTGATGTGCTTGACAACGAACAGGTTGTGGGTGATGAACATGTAGGCAAGCTGCTTCTGGTCCTGCAGGTCCATCAATAGGTTTAGGATCTGGGCCTGAATGGACACGTCCAGCGCGGAGACCGGCTCATCGCATACGATGAATTTGGGATCCAGCGCCAGCGCCCGGGCCAGACCCACCCGCTGCCGTCGCCCGCCGTCCAGCTCGTGGGGGTACTGATTGTAGTAGCGGGCAGGCAGCCCCACTGTCTCCATCAGGTGCAGGACCTTTTGATTCAGCTCCTTGTGGGACATTTTCGCGCCCATGGTCTCAATGGGGTCGGCAATGATATTGCCCACGGACATCCGGGGATTCAGGGAGGAATAGGGATCCTGGAAGATCATCTGCATGTCGTGGTAGATGGCGTTCTTTTCCCGCCCTTTCAGCTGGAGGATCTCCCGGCCATCCAGATAGACCTCGCCGGAGGTGGCCTCCTCCAGCCGGGTGATGACCCGTCCCAGGGTGGTCTTGCCGCAGCCGGATTCGCCCACCACGCCGATGGTCTTGCCCGGCTCGATGGTCAGGCTCACGTCCTCTACGGCGTGGAGCATGCCCCGGGGCGTCTTGAAGTATTTGGTCAGGTGCCGGGTTTCGATAATGGGTGTGCTCATGCCTGCTCCTCCTTTCCCCAGTGCTCATAGCGGAAGCATTTGATCTCGTGGGTCCCTTTCTTATAGCCCTTGGGCAGCTCCGAACCGCAGCGCTCGGTGGCGTAGGGGCAGCGGTCATGGAACTTGCAGCCGGTGGGCAGATTGGTGGGGTCTACCATAAAGCCCTCAATGGGGGTCAGCCGCTTTTCCGTGGAGTCCAGCTTGGGAATGCAGTTGAACAGACCGACGGTGTAGGGGTGGTTGTCGATTTTCTGGAACACATCCTCCACCGTGCCGGATTCAATGATCTCACCGGCATACATCACGGAAACGCTGTCGCAGGTCTCCGCCACGATGCCCAGGTCATGGGTGATCATGATCATGGCGGTATTGAAGTTCTGCTTCAGCTCCCGCATCAGCTGCAGGATCTGGGCCTGGATGGTAACGTCCAGAGCTGTGGTCGGCTCGTCGGCGATCAGCAGGTCAGGTTGGCAGACCAAAGCGATGGCGATACCGATGCGCTGCTTCATTCCGCCGGAAAACTGGAAGGGATACTCATTTTTCCGCTCAGCGGGGATGCCCACCAGCCGCAGGATCTCGTCCGTCCGCTGGGCGCGCTCCTCCTTGCCCATGTTTTTGAAGTGCAGCTTAAGCATTTCACCGATCTGGTCGCCCACGGTAATGATGGGGTTCAGGCTGGTCATGGGGTCCTGGAAAATCATGGAGATCTGCTTGCCGCGCATGGCATGCAGCTCCCGCTTGTTCATGGTGCGGACGTCCTTGCCGCCATACACCACAGAGCCGCTGGTGATCTGCCCAACCTTTTCCGGGAGAATATTCAGAATGCTCAGGGCGGTGGTGGTTTTTCCGGCGCCGGTCTCACCTACCAGCCCCATGGCCTCGCCCTTGTGGATCACCAGATTCACTCCGTTGACGGCGTGAACGGTGGCGTCGTCCGTGTTGTATTGGACGTAAAGGTCAGAGATATTCAATAGCTCGTCCATATGCGCTTCCTCACTTCTTCATTCTGGGGTCCAGGGCATCCCGCAGGCCGTCGCCCATGAAGTTGATAAAAATCACGCTCAGGGCAATGGCGGAGCCGGGAATCACACCAAGATAGGGATAAAAACGGATGTAGTCCTTCACCTCGGAGAGAATGGTGCCCCATTCGGGCGTGGGGGAGGCAATGCCGATCCCCAGGAAGCCCATGCCTGCGATGCTCAGAATGGTGGTGCCCAGCATCAGCGTGGCGGAGATGACCACGGGGCCGATGCAGTTGGGAAGGATATGCTTGATCAGGATCTTGGCGGTGGAGGAGCCGTAAATGTGAGCGGCGTCCACATATTCCGCCGAGCGGGTGGTCATGATGGAGGAGCGGACCGTCCGGGCGATGCCGGGGAAGGAGCTGAGGGCCAGCGCCAGCCACAGGCTTCCGATGCCCTGGCCGAATACGACGATCAGCGTCATGGCCATCAGCAGATTGGGCACGGCCATGAATACGTCCATCAGCCGCATGATGATCGTGTCGGTCTTGCCGCCGAAGTAGCCGGCGATGCTGCCGAAGATCAGACCGAGGATCAGTGCACCGGACATGACGATAAAGCCGGAGGAGAGGCTGTATACGCCGCCGCGGAGGATCCTGGCGAACAGGTCGCGGCCAAACTGGTCGGTGCCGAAGGGAAATTCCTTGCAGGGCTCCACGGTTTCCAGCAGTAGGTCCTGGTGAATGACCCGGTCCCAGCTGATGTACAGCGGGGAGGTGAAGCAGATCAGCATCATGATGATGATCCCAATCAGGCCGATCACAGCCAGCCGGTTTTTCTGGAAGCGGAGCCAGATCAGCCTGCCCTGAGACATGCTGCCGCGGACGGCGGCGTTCTCCATTTCCTTTGCGCGTTTTCTTGTCATTGCTTCTTCACCTCCGTGTCAGCGGTATTGCAGCTTGACTCTGGGGTCAACCACTGCATATAGGAAGTCCACCAGCAGGTTTACGATGCAAACCAGCAGGGAAATAAAGATGATCGGTCCCATGACCTCGGGAATGTCGCTGCTGCGCACCGCGTTGACCAGCATGGAGCCGACACCGGGGATGGCGAAAATGGTCTCGACGGTGACGGCACCTGCCACAAGTCCGCCGACCTGGTTGCCGATGCCGGTGATAACAGGCAGCAGCCCGTTGCGCAGCGCATGATAGGTGACGGCGCGGAACTTGGAGCAGCCCTTGGCGTAGGCGGTGCGGACGTAATCCTGCCCCAGCACGTCCAGCATGCTGGACCGGGTCAGACGGATCTGCCCGGCTACCCGGCAGGCGGCCAGCATGATTGAGGGCAGAATGAAGTGGCGGAAGGAACCCGCGCCTGCCACCGGCAGCCATTTCAGCTTCAGGCAGATAAAGACCTGACAGATCAGTGACAGGAAGAAGTTTGGCAGGCTGATGAGCAGCATGGCCAGGATCATGGTAATGCGGTCGCCCGCGGAATTCTGGTTGACGGCAGCAAAGACGCCTGCCACGATGCCGACCACGGAGGTGAGCAGCAGGGCCAGGGCCGTCAGGATCAGGGTGTTGGGGAGGCGCTCAATAAAGTTCTTTTTTACGCTGGTCTGCATGACCCAGGATTTTCCCATCTCACCCTTTGTAAACAGATCCCACATATATTTTCCGTAGCGCACCAGCAGCGGCTGGTCCAGCCCCAGCTCGTGGTGGATCTCGTCGATTGCCTCTTGGGTCGCCCCGGTGCCGAGGCGCATCAGGGCCGGATCCGCGGGGGACAGAGAAAGGATCGTGTATACAAGGAGGGTGAGGAGCAGGAATGTGGGGATGATCTGCAGCAGCCGTTTTGCAATGTATTTTGCCACAATAACGCTCCTTTTTCGGCGTATTTCCTTTGCATGGGTTGACCCGGGGAGGGGTCAACCCATGCGGAGAACAAGGAAAGATTCAAGCGGTTTCAGACGGGAAAAGCGGGATCACTTCGCCCAGCTCCACTCGGCGATACGTACATTGGTGCCGGGGATGGCGTGGACATTGGTCACGCTGCCGTTGAAGCAGAAGGTGTTGCAGTCCTGATACAGGGGCAGCTTCACCGCGTGCTCATTCATGATGTTGCACATCTGGCGGAAGATATCGGTACGGGCTTCCTCATCCATCTCGGTCAGAGAGGCGATGGCCAGCGCGCCCAGCTCTTCCTTCTGCTCACACTTGGACTTATCGAAGGTGGCGGTGCCGGGGATATAGAACTGATACATCAGGTTGCAGTCGTACAGGCTGGGCAGGGTGGAGTAGATGCCGATATCAAAGTTGCCCTCACCGGTCAGGGTGGAGTAGGTAGCGCCGTCGATGGCCTTCAGCTCGGCGTTGATGCCCACTTCGTTCAGGTTGCCCTGGATGACCTTGCAGACGCTTTCTTCCTTTGCACCGGCGGTGACGACGATGGACAGAACGTCGGCATCGGTGTAGGTGGACTGAGCCAGGTATTCCTTGGCGGCGTCGGGATCATAGGACAGAGCGGCGGTGAAGGTGCCGTCGGCAGGGCGGCAGTGGATGCCCGGGGCAATCATGCAGGTGACGGGGACGGTGTGACCCTTGTTCAGCACATTACAGATGGAATCGTAGTTGATGGCGCAGGCCACGGCCTTACGCAGGTTTTCGTCAGTATCCAGCTTGGAGTTGGCACCCCAGTTGATGAAAGCGACGGTCTTTGCAACGCAGTAGTCAACGGAGAAGCCGTCCATGGCCTCCACCTTCTCGCAGTTGGCCAGGGAGACGTTCTGCAGCACGTCCACCTCGCCTGCTTCCAGGGACAGCAGCTGGGAGTTGGCGTCGGGCAGAATGTTCAGATTGACGTGCTTGATGTCGGGAGCGCCCTGCCAGTACTGCTCGTTGGCGTCCATCTTTACGTAAGCACCCAGCGCACGGTCAACAAACTTATACGGGCCGGTGCCGATGGGGTGGTCAATGTAGCCTTCCCAGCCCACTTCCTCCTGGTAGCTCTTGTCCAGCATGACCATGTGGTAGGAGGCGAAGAAGTTTTCGGTGGCGGCGAAGGGGGTGTTCATATAAACGGTAACATGGGTATCGTCCACGACCTCCGCGTGGCCGTAGCCGGGGATGTTGGCATCGGTGACCACGGGATTCTCAGGGATCAGATTCAGCGACCAGGCCACGTCCTCAGCGGTCATCTTGTCGCCGTTGTGGAAATACACATCATCGCGCAGGGTGAAGTACCATTCCTTACCGTCCTCGCTGTGGGACCACTCGGTGGCGATCCAGGGTTTCAGCGTATCGGTGGTGGTGTCGTACCAGATCAGGGGGTCATACAGGGCAAATACGATCAGACCGTCCCGGTTGGCCACGGCCACGTTGTTGGACATGGGAACGATATTGGAAATTTCGGAGCTGATGCCGATGTTCAGCGCCCGGTCGGCATTGCTGTCGGCGGCTGCCGGGGCAGCGGAGGCGACAGGGTCGGTGGCCTTGGCGGCCGGTTCATTGCTGCTGCACGCACTCAGGCAGCCAATGAGAATCAGGGCAGAAAGGACGAGCGCCAGATATTTTTTCATAATTTGCAACTCCTTTATTTTTTGTTTTTGCCGCATGAAATATGTAATCGTTTTCATTTCGGCGAATTCACGGTAACATATTTTTTCGACAATGTCAAGCATGGAATTTTAAATTTGTACATATACGACGATTTTCTTAAAGCAAATTTGTATATTTGCAACAGGAGTCAAGCACTGAAAACGAGGCCGTGAAAGAAAATGTAAACAATTACATTTAACTTCCTTGACAAAAAAGACCCATGCCGTTATAATGTGTCGTACGACAGGGCGTCAAATAAATTTGGTGGAAAGTCATCGGTACTGCCTCTGAAATACAATGAATTGCAGGTAATAAATATGGGGGAAGCCACAATCAAAGATGTCGCCCGCAAGGCGGGCGTCTCCGTCGCGACAGTGTCGCGGGTCATCAACAATGCCAACAACGTCCGCAGTGAGACGGTGCTCCGGGTGCACGAGGCCATTGAAGCGGTCAATTACATTCCCAATATCGCGGCCCGGAATCTGAAAACGGATTCCAGCAGCATCGTCGCGTTCCTGATCTCCAATATCGCCAATACCCACTTTACGGCTATGGCAAAGGTGATCGACGCCAATCTGCGCAGGGCGGGATATAGCCTGATGGTTTGCAGCACGGAGGACGACCCAAAGCTGGAGCTGCAATACCTGAAGCGGGCACAAAGTCAGAATGTGGCAGGGGTGATCCTGAATACCACCGGCAAAAACGACAGCTACGTCTGCGAACTGAGCAAGTCGCTGCCCATCGCGCTGGTCGACCGCAGCGTGGCAAGCGCGGATTTTGTGGGAGATTTCGTCGGCTCCAATGGCCAGGGCGGCGTATATATGCTGACGGAGCATCTGATCAATCAGGGGCATCGAAAGATCGCCATTCTTACCTCGGATCTGTCCACCAGCACCGGCCGGGAGCGTCTGACAGGCTTTGTGGAAGCCATGCAGAAGATCGGTGTCACCGTGGACGATGAGTACCGCTATAACTTCAATTCCGGCCACTTCAACGAGGAGGGAGGCATGGCGGGCTGCAAATTCCTGATGAACCTGCCGGATCCGCCCACGGCCATTGTGGTGGCCAACAACGATATGGCCATCGGCGCTTACCGCTATCTGCACAGCAGCGGTTACAGCGTGCCGGAGGATGTGTCCGTGGTCTCCTTCGGTAACATCTGTTACAGTGACCTGTTCCGCATCCAGCCCACCTTTGTGACGTTGAATCCGGCCTTTATTGCGGAAAAGGCCTCCGGCATGCTCCTGTCCCGCATCGAAAACCCGGGGGTAGGGCACCGGGAGGTGATCTTTGAACCGCTTCTGAAAATCAACGCATCCACCAGGCCGGTATAAATGATCCGTGCGCAGCTCTCTTGCGGAGGGCTGCGCTGCTTTTTGTGGGTGGATGAGCAAACTAGACAAATTGCGGAAGCCTCGTTTGGATAGTTTTTCCAAGATATTTTGCTTTTTCAAATTCCCACTTGACAAAAAAGAGCAGTTTCAATATAATCAAAAATGTAATCGTTTTCATTCGAGTTCTAAGAAAGGATTTCTCGCGATGAAAGAAACAGTGATTCATATGTGGGATGTGCACGAGATCGTGCTTCATGCCGCGCGGGAGTATGCCAATCCATACACCGATGTTACCGTGTGGGCGCAGCTGAAGGGCCCCGGCTTTGACAAGCGGGTCTATGGCTTCTGGGATGGCGACGGCATCTGGCGCATCCGCGTCACCGCCACCGCCCCCGGCACCTGGACGTATACCACCGGCGCGTCCGTCCCGGATGCGGGCCTTGCCGGCATCTCCGGCGGCTACTTCGCTCTGGAGTGGACCGAGGAGGAGAAGAAAGAGAATCCCTGCCGCCGGGGCATCATCCGGGCGACGGCCAACGGCCACGCCATGGAGTATGCCGATGGGACTCCTTTTTTCATGGTGGGTGATACCTGGTGGCCCCTTTCCACCTACCGCTTCCCCTGGGTGGAGGATGAGCAGGAGCGCCCCATCGGCCCGGATATGTCCATGAAGGACATGGCCCGGCACCGCCTGAAGCAGGGCTATAACTGCGTCGGCACCATCGTTGCCTACCCCACCTGGGCAAAGGACGACTATCCTGCCACCGTCAGGATCGATGACGAATATGGCACCTTTGCCCGCGGCGCGTGGGCGGGCTGCTCGGTAGAGGAGTGGTATACCAAGCTGGATGCCAAGGCTCGGGATATGCACAACGAGGGCGGCCGCCCCTTCTTCTTCCCCGGCAGGATCAAGGGCTACGAGGATCTGGTGCCGGACTATGACCGCATCAATCCCAAGTTCTTCCAGGCCTTTGACAAGAAAGTGAACTGGCTGAATCAGCATGGCATCACTGTTTTCATGGAGGCCATGCGCCGGGACTGCTCCAAAACCTGGAAGTACTATTACGACTGGCCCATGGTCTATACCCGCTATATCCAGTACCTCAGCGCCCGTTATCAGGCCAACAATACGCTGTACAGCCCCATTCACTTCGACGGAAAGCTGTCCACCATCGACAGCCGGGAATTCAACGAGCCCATCAATCTGATGATCGACCTGTACGGCGCACCGCCCTTCGGTACGCTGCTGGGGACCAATTCGCCCGGCTCCTCCAAGATCGCCTATGGTGGCCCCCAGGAGCAGCACTGGAAAACCTTTGACCAGACCGGCAACTGGCGGGACCATCAGTATTACTGGCTGCTGACGGATATGTACCACGATGATCAGCCTGCGCCCTCCATCAACGGCGAGCCCTATTACTCCGGCCATACCAGCATCATCCGGGACGACGACGGCAACATCACCCAGCTGGTATTCGGCAACGTCAACAGCGTGGAGGATCACTTAAACTGCCGCTCCTGCTATTACGGCAGCGTGCTCTCCGGCGCTTACGGCGGTCTGCTGGCCGGCTTTGAGGCAGGCTGGAGCGGAAATGTGGAGCCGGAGGAAGAGCCGTGGAAGATTTGGGATGTGATGACCTTCCCGGCGTCGGACATGGTGCAGTATGTGCGGGACTTCCTCTTCTCCGAGGGCAAGCGCTATCAGGAGCTGATCCCGGATCAGAACCTGGTGTCTCCCAATTACAACGGCCCCTCCTCCGGCTGGCGCGGCTGGACGATGTGTTCCGCCACCAAGGAGCGGGATCTGGTGATGGGCTATTCCGAGAAGGGCGCACTCAAGGTAAAGGTGCGCGGCCTGCGCCCCTATGACAGCTATGAGCTGTCCTGGTTCAATCCCCGCACCGGCCGGTGGCTGGAGCAGAAGCGGCAGCTGACCTGCTCCAACTTCGGCGAAATTGTGCTGGGAGACTTCCCAGATGGGCTGGACTGGGCCTGGAAGGTGAAGAAGACCAATACCGACCTGCCCATCGACCGGGCGCTTCACGAGGATGGCACCGGCAAGAATTATCATATGGGCCTGGGTTTCGTTCCACGCTATCATATTCCTGATGACTCGACCGACTGATAAGGAGACAGAAAATGAAAGAAGCAGTCATTCATATGTGGGATGTCCATGAGATCGTCCTGCACGCGAAGAACAATTATAACAATCCCTATACTGACGTTACTGTATGGGCACAGCTGAAGGGCCCCGGCTTTGACAAGCGGGTCTACGGCTTCTGGGATGGCGGCGATACCTGGCGCATCCGCGTGACAGCCACTGCCCCCGGCACCTGGACGTACACCACCAGCGCGTCCGTCCCGGATGCAGGCCTTGCCGGCATCTCCGGCGGCTACTTTGCCCTGGAATGGACCGAGGAGGAGAAGGAAGAGAATCCCTGCCGTCGGGGCATCGTCCGCGCTTCCAGGAACGGCCATGCCATGGAGTATGCCGACGGCACTCCCTATGTGATGGTGGGTGACACTTGGTGGCCCCTGGCGACCTACCGCTTTCCCTGGACGGATGACGATGAAGAGCGCCCCCAGGGGCCGAATATGACCCTGAAGGACATGATCCGCATCCGCAAGAGCCAGGGCTACAACTGCATCGGTACCATTGTCGCCTATCCCACCTGGGCAAAGGACGGCAAGCCCTACACCATCAATATCCCCGATGAGCACAATACCTGCATTCGCTCTGCCTGGGCGACCTGCGGCGTGGAGGACTGGTTCCGTACGGATATCGACCGGGTCATCACTGCCCGGGATATGCACAACGAAGGCGGCCGTCCGTTCTTCTTCCCCGGTAAGATCAAGGGCTATGAGGATCTGGTGCCGGATTACGACCGCATCAATCCCGCCTATTTCCAGGCCTTTGACAAGAAGGTAAACTACCTGAATCAGAACGGCATGACCGTGTTCATGGAGGCTCTGCGCCGGGATTCCTCCAAAACCTGGAAATACTATTACGATTGGCCCATGGTCTATACCCGCTATATCCAGTATCTCAGCGCCCGCTACCAGGCCAACAATACCATTTTCAGCCCCATTCACTTTGATGTGAAGAGTCAGACTATCGACGCACGGGAATTCAACGAGCCCATTGACCTGATGATCGACCTGTACGGCGCGCCTCCCTTCGGTACCCTGCTGGGCACCAACGCCCCCGGCTCCACCAAGACGGCCTACGGCAGCCTGGGTGAGCAGCGCTGGAAGACCATGGATCAGACCGGCAACTTCCGGGATCATGAGCATTACTGGCTGATGGAGGACATCTACGAGGATGCGCACCCCGTGCCTGCCATCAATGGCGAACCTTACTATTCCGGCCATGTGGCCATTATGACCAACAGCGAGGGCGAGCTGGAGGAGTGCATCTTCGGCAATGTGGAGAGCCAGGAAGATCATATGAATTTCCGCTCTTCTCTGTACGGCAGCCTCCTGTCCGGCGGCTTTGGCGGCAATCTGGCTGGCTTCGAGGCAGGATGGAGTGCCAATGTAGAGCCGGAGGAGACCCCCTGGAAGATCTGGGACGTGATGACTTTCCCGGCCAGCTACCAGACCCGGTACTACCGCGACTTCATCCTCTCCGAGGGGAAGCGCTACGAGGACCTGATCCCGGAGCCGGATCTGCTGTTCCCCAGCAAGGCGGGTGCGCCCACCGGCTGGCGGGGCTGGGCCTATGCGGCAGCCACCAAGGAGCGGGATCTGATCTTCGGCTATACGGAGAAGGATTGCCCCCGGGTCCGCCTGCGCGGCCTGCGGCCCTATGATATTTATGAGATCAGCTATTTTGACCCCCGTACCGGCAAGTGGCTGGAGAAGAAGTATCAGCTGGAGGCCAACCATTTTGGCAGCATCCTGCTCCCGGAGGACCCGGACGAGCTTGACTGGGCCTTCAAGGCAAAAAAAATCAATACCGAGCCGCGCGTTGACACCATCGGCCCCGGCCTGGTGCGTACGGCCGATGTAAAGATGACCTTTATCCAGACGGATTCCACGAAGTAATGCCGTCGGGGCCGGCGCGCGCCGGCGTGTCGGCCCCCAATTCCCATCATGCGAGGTGACGAGCAATGAAAGTTTTGAATATCGGTTCGTGTAATATCGACTATGTCTACCAGGTGGATCATTTCGTCCAGCCCGGTGAGACCATGGACTGCCTGTCAATGCAGGCAGGCTGCGGCGGTAAGGGGCTGAATCAGTCCATTGCCATTGCCCAGGCGGGGGCAGAGGTCTTCCATGCAGGATTCATTGGCCCGGAGGGGGAGTTCCTGCGGAAGAAGCTGGAAGACAAGGGGGTGGATACCTCGCTGCTGCGCACCTGTAAGGGAGCCAACGGGCACGCCATCATTCAGGTGGACAGGCAGGGGATGAACTGTATCCTGCTCTATGGCGGTTCCAATCAGCAGCTGACGGAGGAATACGTGGACTCCGTTCTGGCACAATTCTCGCCGGGGGATATCCTGGTCCTTCAGAACGAGATTAACCTGATCCCCTATATCATGGAGAGGGCGCACGCGGCCGGACTCCGCATTGCCTTCAATGCCGCGCCCTATCAGGAGACGGTGCGGAATTATCCCCTGGACAAGGTGACATGGCTCATTGTGAATGAGGTGGAGGGCGGCGGCCTCTCCGGCCGCAGCGAGCCGGACGATATTGTCCGGGAGCTGCGCAGGCTGTATCCTAAAACCAATCTGCTGCTCACCCTGGGCAAGGCCGGGTGCATCTATCTGTCGGACGAGGGGACCTTCTTCCAGAAGGCCTGCCGGGTGGAGGCGGTGGATACCACGGCGGCAGGGGATACCTTTACCGGCTATTTTATCAAGGGCATCTGCGACGGCCTGAACGCCACCCAGACGCTCCGGCTGGCGACCGCCGCCAGCGCCATTGCCGTTACCAGACCCGGCGCTGCGGATTCTGTTCCCACCTTTGAAGAGGTGGCCCATTCGGAGCTGCTGAAAACACTGTGAGGACGTGGGGAAGGCTGATTTCCGCAAACGAAAAAATGTAATCGTTTCCATTTTTTGATCTTTGAAAGGAGCCAGATATGAAACAGGCTGTTATCCATATGTGGGACGTGCATGAGATCGTACTCCATGCCGCCGAGAAATATGACAACCCCTATACCGATGTTACCGTTTGGGCGCAGCTGGAGGGGCCGGACTTCTGTAAGCGGGTGTTCGGCTTCTGGGATGGCGGCGATACCTGGCGCATCCGTGTGACGGCCACCGCCCCGGGCACCTGGACGTATACCACCGGCGCGTCTGTCCCGGATGCAGGACTGAGCGGAATTTCGGGTGCCTACCAGGCCATTGAGTGGACCGCTGAGGAAAAGGAGCAGAACGTCTGCCGCCGGGGCATCATCCGTGCCACCGAGAATGGACATGCCATGGAGTATGCCGACGGTACCCCCTATATTATGGTGGGCGATACCTGGTGGGCACTGGCGTCCTGGCGGTATCCCTGGGTGGACGACGAGCAGGAGCGCCCCATTGGCCCGGACATGTCCATGAAGGATATGGCCCGGCAGCGGCTGAAGCAGGGCTATAATACCGTGGGTACCATCGTGGCGTTCCCCACCTGGGCAAACGACGGCAAGCCCGCCACCATCCGAATCGACGATGAGCATGATACCTATGTCCGGGGCGCCTGGGCTACCTGCAGCGTGGAGGACTGGCTCAGCGGCGCACCCAATACCTCTGCCCGGGATATGCACAACGAGGGCGGCCGTCCGTTCTTCTTCCCCGGTAAGATCAAGGGCTACGAGGACCTGGTGCCGGATTACGACCGCATCAACCCGGATTACTTCAAAGTACTGGACAAGAAGGTGCAGTGGCTGAATGACCACGGCATCACCGTGTTTATGGAGGCGCTGCGCCGGGACTCCTCCAAGACCTGGAAATACTATTATAATTGGCCCATGGTCTACACCCGTTATATTCAGTATCTCAGCGCCCGCTATCAGGCGAACAATATTCTGTTCAGTCCCATCCACTTCGACGGCAAGCTGCAAACCATCGATTCCCGGGAATTCAACGAGCCCATCAATCTGATGATCGACCTGTATGGCCAGCCTCCCTTTGGTACCCTGCTGGGCACCAACGCCCCCGGCTCCACCAAGACAGCCTATGGCGGCCCGGAGGAGCAGCACTGGAAAACCTTTGACCAGACCGGCAACTGGCGGGACCACCAGTACCATTGGCTGCTGACCGATATTTTTAACGACGCGCATCCCGTGCCCGCCATCAACGGCGAACCCTATTATTCCGGCCACATCACCATGCTCCGCAATGGCGATGGCGAAAATACGGACAGGACCCTGCTCTTCGGCAATGTCAACAGCGTGGAGGATCACCTGAACTGCCGTTCCTCCTTCTGGGGCAGCGCCCTGAACGGTGCTTTTGCGGGCCTTCTGGCCGGCTTCGAGGCCGGATGGAGCGGCAATGTGCTCCCGGAGGAAACACCCTGGAAGATCTGGGACACCATGACCTTCCCCGCCTCCTATATGGTGCAGTATGTCCGGGAGTTTCTGCTGTCCGAGGGCAAGCGCTACCAGGATCTGATCCCGGATGATGAGCTGGTGTCGCCCAATTTCCAGGGCGCGGTCAGCGGCTGGCGGGGCTGGATCTCCTGCGCCGCGACCCAAAAGCGCGACCTGATCATGGGCTATTCCGAGAAGGATGCACCCAGGGTGCACGTACGCGGCCTGCGGCCCTATGATACCTATGAGCTGAGCTGGTATGACCCGGCGACAGGCAAGTGGCTGGAGGAAAAGCGGCAGATCGAGTCCGATGCCTTCGGAGAGGTCTACTGCGGCGATTATCCAACCAGATTCGACTGGGCCTGGAAGCTGAAAAAGCTGAACACCGACCTGCCCATCGATAAAGAACTGGACCAGATCAACGGCAAAAAGAAGGACGGCCTGAATGTCAACGGCGGCCTGGCCTTTGTCAAGCACGTCTACATCGCGGACGATTCCACCGACTGATCAGTCCCTGATAGCTCCCCCGGAGAGAACCTCCCCACCGGGAAATCACACCGCCCGGCTTCCAATCATTTGGAAGCCGGGCGGATTTATGCGGTTGAGACTGTTTTACAGAGCCGCGGGCTCCTTTTCTGCGCCCTTGGTGGATTCGCGTTCGATGACGGTGCAGTCCAGCATGATGGTGTGGCGGGTGGGGGGGGAGCCGGCGAGGATGGCGATGAGTTCGTGGGCGGCGGTCTGGCCGATCTCGAACAGGGGCAGGGCCACGGTGGACAGCTGGGGGCGGCAGACGGAGGCGATCTCCCGGTTGTCGAAGCCGATCAGCCGCAGATCCCGGCCTACGTTGATGCCGTTGGCGTTGCAGTAGTCCAGCACGCCCAGGGCCATCAGGTCATTGTGGGCGAAGATGGCGGTGACCCCCGCGCGCACCAGCTGCCCGCCCAGGGTGAAGCCGCAGTCCCGTTCCCAGTCGCCCACCAGGGTCAGGGAGGGATCGTAGGGGATGCCGTGGCGGAACAGCGCCTGCTGGTGCCCCCGGGTGCGGTTGGCAGCGTTGCTGCTCTCTATGGGGCCGGTGATCATGCCGATGCGGGTGTCGCCCTGCCGGATCAGCAGCTCCGTCACATCCGAGGCGGCCTGCTCATCATTATAAATGACGGAGGGAATGGACTCGTCCTCACTGATGCAGTAGGCACAGACGAATTTTGCCTCCTTGTGCTCGGACAGCGACACCACCACATGGCTGTGGCAGCCGATGTAGATAATGCCGTCCACCTGTTTGGAGAGCATATCGTTTACCGCGGCGTGGACCAGGGCGGTGCTCTCTTTCAGGTCTTTGGGCCCGTTGCCGTAGCGCTTGTAGAAGCGCAAATTGCCCAGAATATAGCTGTAACCTGCGTCGTCGCAGGCGGCGGCAATGCCGTCCACGATCTCCGGGGCGTTGAAAACGGTCAGATCTTCGGTGATGATGCCGATGGTCCTGCTCTGGCCGGATTTCAGATAGCGGGCGTTCAGGTTGGGGCGGTAGCACAGCTCCTGGGCAATGTCCAGGATCATCTGCCGGGTCTTCTCGCTGACGTTGCCCTTCCCATTGAGCACCTTGCTGACGGTGGCGATGGATACGTTCGCCTTTTCGGAGATCTCTCGAATCGTCGCCATAGGGACTGCCTCCTTTATCTCTGCGGTTACGGATGTCCTTATAGTAAACGATTTTTTTGAAAAAAGCAAGTGGCGTTGTGAATAATAAACAAAAACTTTTTCTAAAATACAGCGTTTTGCGAATTTACAAACAAGAGGAGATGCGATATACTATAAGCACAAAGGTTAAACGTTTACCCAAATAAGGCGTTTTTCACTGAAATTTCCCGCAATTTAAGTAAACGATTAATGTTGGAGGCAGTATGAAGCAAAATATCATTACGCCTGCATTGCAGAATATCAGGATTACCGATCCGCTCTTCGGCCGCTATGCGGATGTGGTCGCCGAGAAGCTCCTGCCCTACCAGTGGGAGGTGCTGAACGACCGTATCCCCGGCGTGGAAAAGTCTTACAGCGTGGAAAACTTCCGGGTCGCCGCCGGCGAAAGCAGCGGCCAGCGCCAGGGCGCGGTGTTCTGCGACACGGATGCCTACAAGTGGCTGGAGGCTGTGGCCTATTGCCTGGCCGGCGGCAAGGGAAAGCAGTACGAGCAGACGGCGGATGAGCTGATCGACCTGATCGCGAAGGCTCAGGAGCCGGACGGCTACCTGGACACCTACTACACCGTCCTGCATCCCGATAAGAAGTGGACCAACCTGGCCGAGGGGCACGAGCTGTACTGCGCGGGCCACCTGATGGAGGCCGCTGTGGCATACACCCAGGCCACCGGCAAGGATAAAATTCTGAATGTGGCCTGCCGCCTGGCGGACCTGATCTGCCAGGTATTCGGGCAGGGGAAGCACCCCGGCTATCCCGGCCACCCGGAGCTGGAGCTGGCACTGATGAAGCTCAGCCGCGCCACCGGGCAGAAGAAATACGCCGACATGGCAAGATATTTCCTGGAGGTCCGCGGCAAGGGCGCTCCCTACCTGATGGAGGAGCTGAAGGTCACCGGCAAGGACAGGATATTCCCGGAATTCTCCGACTACACCCCCAATTACGCTCAGGAGCATGTGCCCCCGGTGCAGCAGACCACGGCAGAGGGCCACGCGGTGCGGGCCATGTACCTTTACAGCGCCATGGCCGACGCGGCCCGGGAGTTTGGCGACGCGGATATGAAGGCCGCCTGCCGTACCCTGTGGGAGAACGTCACCCAGAAGCGGATGTACGTCACCGGCGGCATCGGCTCCTCCGGCCATCTGGAGCGCTTCACCACGGATTACGATCTGCCCAACGACCGCATGTACTGCGAAAGCTGCGCCTCGGTGGGGCTGATGATGTTCGGCCAGCGAATGGCAGCCCTGACCGGCGATGCCCGGTATTACGACATCGTGGAGAAGGCCCTGTGCAATACCGTGCTGGCGGGCATCTCCGCCCAGGGCGACCGCTATTTCTACGTCAACCCCCTGGAGGTCTGGCCGGATAATTGCCTGCCCGGTACCTCCATGGCCCATGTAATGCCTGTGCGCCAGGGCTGGTTCGGCGTGGCCTGCTGCCCGGCGAACATTGCAAGGACGCTGGCCTCCGTGGGGCAGTACATCTTCGCCCAGGACGAAAAGTCCATTTACATCAATCAGTTCATCTCCGCCCAGTTGGATACGAAGATCCGGGAGACGGCGGTACGCCTGAGCCTGGAATCCAGCCTGATGCAGACCGGCGCGATCCGCCTGACCATCGAGACCGACCGGCCCCAGCCCTTTACCATCCGCATCCGCGTGCCGGACTACTGGAAGGACCCGGTGTTCGTCCTGGAGGGAAAGACCATTGCTCCCGTGATCGAGAACGGCTACGCGGTGGTGGCGGTGTCCTACGCCGGAAAGCAGACCCTGACGGTCAACGGCACGCTCGCCCCCCGTTGGGTGGCGGCCAGCGGCCGCGTCCGGGCGGACGCGGGGCAGGTGGCCCTGGCCTACGGCCCCTACATCTATTGCCTGGAGCAGACCGACAACGGCGCGGAGCTGCCCAACCTGTACGTCGATCCCAATGCCTCCGTGCAGCCCGGCAGCCCGGCAGAGGGCCTGCCCGGCGCGCTGCCCACCCTCCATTTTGAGGGGAAGCGGCTGGACAGCGGCGTAAAGAATTCCCTGTACGGCGCGCCCCGCTTCACCTTCCGGCCCCAGTCCCTCACCGCCGTCCCCTATGGCCTCTGGTGCAACCGGGAGCCGGGAGAGATGATCGTCTGGCTGAAGGCCGCGCTGTAAACCCCTTGGCGCCCTCCATGAGGGAGCTGCCGCTCCCATTCATCCGGGCGCACCCCCCTGACCTCGCTGTGCTCGGCCACCCCCCGCAAAGCGGGAGGCAGGAATTCCGTCGTTAACAGCAGCAGGAAGTTGCTGTTGCAAAATAACAAACCAAATTCAGAAAGGAAGTTCAACAATGAAAATGCGTCAAATCATGTCCCTGCTGCTGTCCTTGGCTTTGGCCGTGGGCCTGTTTGCCGGTTTCGGCGTGAGCGCCGCTGCCGATGAGCCCGTCACCATCACCTACTCCTTCTGGGGCACTCCCGACGAAGCCGCCAGCGTGCAGGCGGTCGCCGACAAGTTCCACGAAGAGCATCCCGAGATCATCGTGGAAGTCATGGCGATCCCCAACGAAGAGTACACCACCAAGCTGAACACCCTGGCTGCCGCCGGTCAGCTGCCCGACTGCGGCATTATGAACGAGAACGGCGTCCTGGACTTTGCTGACAAGGGCCTGCTGGCCGACATCTCCGGCATGTACGACGGCGCCGATGCCGCTCCTCTGGATTCCGTTACCTTCAAGAGCGAGGGCAAGCCCGTTGCTTACTCCGGCGCCAACGAGATTCTGTTCATGTACTACAACAAGGATATGTTCGACGCCGCCGGCGTGGAGTATCCCTCTGCCACCGAGGCCATGACCTGGGAAGAGTTCATTGAGACCGCCAAGCTGCTGACCCTGGACGCCAACGGCAAGAACGCCGCCGACCCCGACTTCAACTCCGAGAACATCGTGCAGTACGGCTGCGTGGTCGATAACTGGACCTGGCAGCTGGAGGTTTGGGCACTGTCCAACGGCGGCCGCTGGTTCAGCGAGGACGGCAAGGAATGCACCATCAACGATCCCGCCGTCATCGAGTCCATTCAGAAGGTCGCCGATCTGACCCTGGTCGACCATGTGATGCCCTACAACGCCGGCCTGGAAGACAACGGCATTCAGCGCTCCATCGCTACCGGCAACGTGGCCATGGCCACCGGCGGCGCGTGGAACGTGGGCACCTGCCTGGCCAGCGCCCGTGATGACATCGGCCTGAACTACGGCGTTGCCCGTCTGCCCAAGATGAAGGAAGAGGTCACCATCTGCACCGGCGGCCCCCAGGTCGTCTTCAGCCAGACCAAGCATCCCGAAGAGGCGATGACCTTCATCAAGTGGTACATGCAGGAAGAGAACAGCTGGGACAGCCTGATTGCCACCGGCATCTGGATGCCCATCCTGGAGAAGTACTACACCGACCCCGAGCTGACCGACAAGTGGATCAACAACCCCAACTTCCCCGACCACGACGAGTACAAGGCCGCCGTTGTTGACTACGCCATGGAGTGCGCTCAGTCCACCTGCTGGTACTACACCCCGCACACCAACGAGTTCATCAACCTGCTCCGCTCCGCCCTCGGCCCCGTCTGGACCGGCGAGCAGACCGCTGAAGAGGCCATCAACGGCAGCTACGATGCCCTGTGTGATATCCTCGAAGGCTTCTAATTTCTGATACTTCCAGCCTCCTCAGGCGCCCGCCCGGAGGGCGGGCGCCTGTACGTAGCCTGATACTCTGATACACAGTGGGGTGATCCGCTTGAGAAAAAAGAAGATGACCAACCGCCTGCTCAGAAGTGAGGCCAGGACGGCCTATCTGTGCCTGATCCCGTCCATCATCGGTCTGATCGTGCTTACCTATATTCCCCTGGCGGCGGTGTTCGGCCTGAGCCTGTTCCGCTGGGAGGGCGTGGGCGTCCCTCAGTGGGTGGGACTGAAAAATTACATCCGTCTTTTTAACCGGGATCCGTATTTCAAGGATGCCATCTGGGCCACCATATATTTCGCGCTGCTGGCAGTGGCGGGCAGCATGATCTATTCGCTGGTGGTGGCTCTGCTTCTGAATCGGAAAATTCCTGCCCGCGGATTTTTCCGGGCAGTGTTCTATTTGCCCTATGTGCTGCCCGCCATGGCGGTGTACATCGGGTGGAGTTGGCTGTATGAGACCAACTTCGGCCTGCTCAACTATCTGCTCAGCCTGGTGGGCATCAAAAAGGTGATGTTCATCGGCTCGTCCCAGCTGGTGATCCCATCTCTGGCGCTGATCACCGTATGGCTCTCCGGCAATCTCATTGTCATCTTCCTGGCGGGGTTCCAGAACGTGCCCCGGATCTACCTGGAGGCGGCGGAGATCGACGGGGCAAATTCCTGGCAGCGCTTCTGGAATGTGACCATTCCCTGCATGACGCCCATCATCTTCTATAACCTGCTGATGGCCCTCATCACCAATTTGCAGGTGGTCACCCCCGCGCTGGCGCTGACCAACGGCGGGCCGGGCAATTCGTCCTGCTTCCTGTCGTACCTGATGTACACCTATGCCTTCCGCAGCGGAAAGCTCAGCTATGCCTGCGCCATTGCGTTCATTTCCTTCCTGCTCATTGGCGTGTTTACCGTGATCCTGTTTGCCACCAGTAAGACCTGGATGTTCTCCGCGGGAGGTGACGATTAATGGCCAAGAATCTGAAAAGCAAGAAAAAGCAGGAGCGCACGGCCAATATCGTGACTGTGATTGTGCTGATCCTCCTGTCCCTGGTGGTCATGCTGCCGATCTGGTGGATCTTCCGCTCCAGCCTGATGTCCAACGGCGAGCTGTTCGAGTGGCCGCCCTCCTTCCTGCCCAAGCGGTGGCTGTTCTCCAACTATGCCAAGACTCTGGAATTCTATCCGTTCTGGAAGTATTTCAAGAACACCATGACCATCATCGTTCCCGCCGTGCTGGGCGGCACTGTCACGGCGACCCTGGGCGGCTATGCCTTTGCCCGGCTGCGCTTCCCCGGAAAGAAATTCCTGTTTTCCCTGTGCATTGGCTCCATGCTGCTGCCCACCATGGTCACCCTGATCCCCCTGTACATCATGTGGACGCGGGGGCTGAAGCTGGTGGATTCCTATCTGCCCCTGATCCTGCCCTATTTCTGCGGCGGTGGCGCGTTCAATATCTTCCTGATCCGGCAGTTCATTTCCACCATCCCCCGGGAGCTTGACGAGGCTGCTACAATAGATGGTGCAGGGCATTTCCGCATCCTGGTCAGCATCATTGTCCCTGCCATCAAGTCCGCCATGATCGTGGTGGCCCTGCTGCTGTTCATCCAGCTGTGGAATGACCTGCTGCAGCAGATCATCTACATCAATTCGGACAGCAAGTTCACCATCGCCATCGGCCTTTCTCAGTTCAAGGGGTCGCTGAAGTCCGACTGGTCGGCCATTATGTGCGCCACCTGCCTGTCCTTCATCCCCGGCGTGGTATTCTACCTCATCGGGCAGAAGTACTTCGTGGAAGGCATTGTGATGACGGGTATGAAGAATTAAACAAGGAGAATGACGCATCATGGGATTATTCGGCAGACGCGGGGATCGTGAGGGGGCAGGTCTGCCCCTGCCGGAGGGAGGCATCCGCCGCTACGGCGTGCTGTTGGCCACCCATTTCTGGAAGCTGGTGGAGCTGAACCTGCTGTTCATCCTCTTTTCCATCCCCATCGTCACCCTCCCGGCGGCGCTGTGCGGCGTAAACCGGGTGTGCGTGCTCCTGATCCGCAACGGCTACTGCTTCGTGTGGGGCGACTTCTGGGAGGAATTCCGGCGCAGCTTCCGCCTGAGCCTGTTCCCGGCGCTGCTGTTTGCCCTGCTGCTCTTCGTAGGCTATTATGCCATGAGCCTGGGGCTGAGCAACGCGGGGCTTCCCGACTGGTCGGTGCTTTTCTGGGCGGTGGGCATTGCCGCGTCGTCGGCGGGGACCTGCTGGGGCGGCTACTTCTTCGTCCTGGTGGCCCTGCTGGATCAGAAAAATAAGGTGGTGCTGAAAAACGCCCGCCTGCTGTGCATGGTAAACCCGTTCAAGGCCTTTGCCGTGCTGGCTGCCGTAGCAGTGATGGTGTTTCTTCTGGCGGCGCTGATGCCGCTGTCCATCGCGCTTCTGCTTACCTGCGCCGTGGCGCTGGTGCAGTACACCGTGTGCTTCCTGGTCAACGGCCTGGCGGAGCAATACATCCTGACGGACGCCGCACCGTCTGAACAATAACCCTCCCTCCGGGGCCTTCCGGGCGCACAACGCCCCGGCGGCCCCGGAGTTTTTATGCAAAGCGCCTTTACTTACGGCCCCGGCTGTGGTATCCTATCAGACAGTTGACGCAACGACAGAAGAGAGAAATATGGAAAAGAAATCAAGTCATTTTTCCGGCCAGCTGGGCTTTGTCCTGGTGGCTGCCGGGAGCGCGGTGGGAGTCGGCAATCTCTGGCGCTTTCCCTATCTGGCGGCGAAGGATGGCGGCGGACTGTTCCTGCTGATTTATTTTGCACTGGTGCTGACCTTCGGCTTTACGCTGCTGGCGGGCGTTATGATCATCCCCGCTGTATATGTGTTCTCCGGCGTGGAGGGAATGAGCGCAGGCCCCAGCCTGATGTTCGTCTCCCTGCCCAAGGTTTTTGCCGCCATGGGCAAGGTCGGCACGGTGGTGGGCATCCTGCTCTTCATCAGCGCCATTTTTGCCACACTGACCTCCTGCATCTCCGTGCTGGAATCCATCGCCGCCAACTGCATGGAGATTTTCCACACCGGCCGGAAAAAGACGGTGCTGCTTCTGTCCGCAATTTACCTGGCGGCCTCGGCGGTGATAAGGTCATTCCTTTTGAGTATCTCGTTGACCGTACTGGCCGCCGGGAGCTGCGTCTCACCCTTGTCTGCCATAAACCGTCGGATCTTCCGAGCGCCCCACGTTGGATGAGCGGCCCGCACATCTATGATCCGCAGTTCCATGTCACGGCTGGTCTTGAACGGCCCGCCGTCCAGCTCGTGGGGCCTGTCGCACATGTCTTCCCCATTCTGGTAGCGTCCGATCCACTTGTACCCGGTGGGCCGGCTGATCCCATACTCGCGGCACAGAGCGCTGATGCTCTCCTCCCCCATGACCGCGCGCGCTACAAATTCTTTCCTTTTTTCGTCCACAGTTTTTCTCTCCCATGGCATACAAGCACTTCCTTTTTCCTTTGTTTTGTACGCCGTTATTTTACTGAAAAATGTAAACGATCTCCCCGAACAAACTGTAAACAATCATACCAGTCTATACAGCCCACATCGTCCCGCAACCTTACGGAACCGCCCTGGTACGTTGAATGATACGGGGTAATGGGATAACAACACAACATTTCCCCATTCAACCGGGCATGGAAATAAACCGAGTCGGCACGGGACGATGTGGGCATCGTCCTCTACAAACAAATTCGCAGTTCATGCGATTGTCGTGGCTTTTCACGCGGAATCCTTGACAAAAGGCGCAATTCCTGTATAATAAACACAATCACTTTTTTGAAAGGAAGGAAGCAATATGGACACCGACGGCGGCGACTATCCTAGTAACGAACCTGTCCGCCATCTGTTTTTGAGAGCATATCTGCGCTGCATCGAGTAGGGCGGATGTGCTTTTTGCGCGTTATGCGCGTCGTTCACAAAAAACAGATGACTGAAAAGGAGTTACATACTTTGTCTACAACGACCTGTATATTTATTATGGCAGTGTGCCTGCTGCTGTCCGCCTATTTTTCCGCGACGGAGACAGCCTTTTCCTCCGCCAATTCCACCCGCCTGAAGATGCTGGCGGAAAAGGGGAACAAACGGGCCGCCCTGGCCTGCAAGCTGCTGGAGCAATATGATAAGCTGCTGTCCACCATTCTGATCGGCAATAACATTGTCAATATTCTCATGGCCTCCATCGGCACGGTGCTGTTCGTCAAGCACTACGGCGATGCGGGAGCCACCATCTCTACCGTGGTGGTCACGGTGGTGGTGCTGATTTTCGGCGAGATCTCCCCCAAGAGCGTGGCCAAGGACTGCGCGGAGAAGTTCGCCATGTTTGCTGCCCCGTTCCTGCGGGTGCTGATCTGGATCCTGATCCCGGTGAACTGGCTGTTCTCCCTGTGGAAGAAGCTGCTGGCCAAGGTATTCCACCTGAACGCTGACAGCAAAATGTCCCAGGAGGAGCTGCTGATGCTGGTGGACGAGGTGCAGCAGGACGGCGGCATCGACAAAAACGAGGGCGAGCTGCTGAAAAATGCCATCGACTTTTCCGAGCAGCAGGCTCAGGACATCCTGATCCACCGGGTAGACCTGGCCGCCCTCCCCGTCACCGCCAGCAAGGAGGAGGTGGCGGAGATGTTCACCAAGACAAAATATTCCCGCCTGCTGATCTATCAGGATTCCATCGACCATATCCTGGGCACAGTGCACCAGAAGGATTTCTACGTTGGCTGCGGCATCACGGATAAGCCCCTGCCGGAGATCATCGCTCCGCCTCTGTTTGTGCTGGAAAACGAGCCCATCAGCCAGTTGCTGAAAAAGCTCCAGCAGGCCAAGACCCATGTGGCCGTGGTGGTGGACGAATACGGCGGCACCTGCGGTATTGTCACTATGGAGGATATTCTGGAGGAGCTGGTGGGTGAGATCTGGGACGAGCACGACGAGGAAGAGGTGTTCATCCGCAAGACGGCGGACGACGCCTATCTGGTGGACGCCGGAATGGACTTTGAGGACTTCGCCGCCTATTTCCACCTGAAAACCGATTCCGAGATGGTATCCGTCAGCGGCTGGGTCATGGAGCAGTGCGGCCAGGTGCCGGAGGTGGGAGACAGCTTCACCTTCGCCAATTTGCAGGTGACGGTGACCGGGGTGGACAACCACCGTATCGAGCAGATCCGGGTCACCCGGCTGGCAGAGACGCCGACGCCGGTGAAGGAGTAAAAACGAGATGGAATATAAGGTTTTTCACCTAAAGGATACATTTCCTGCCCTGGGCGCGGCGGATGCTGACCCGACGCTTGCCGTCTACCTGCCGGATAACCTCAGCGAAATGGGCAGGCAGGCGCAGCTTCGCCCCTGCCTGCTGGTCTGCCCCGGCGGCGGCTATGTGATGTGCAGCCAGCGGGAGTCGGAGCCGGTGGCGCTGAATTTCCTGCCGGAAGGCTACAATGTGTTCGTGCTGACCTATTCTGTGGCCCCCCACCGCTTCCCCACCCAGCTGCGGGAGGTAGCGGCCGCCATGGAGCTGATCTACGCCAACGCCGCTGCCTGGCACTGCGATACGGAGCGGGTGGCCATCATGGGCTTCTCCGCCGGGGGCCATCTGGCGGCCCACTATTCCACCTGCTTTGACTGCCCTCAGGTGCGGGAGATCTTCCCGGACAGCAAGGGCGTCCAGGCCACGGTGCTGGGCTATCCCGTGATCGCGGCGGATCCCAAGGTGGCGCATCTGGGCAGCTTTGAGAACCTGGTGGGCCACAGCCCCCTGACAATGGAGGAAATCGAATTCTTCTCCTGCCACACCCATGTGACCGAAGGTACCCCGCCGGCCTTCCTGTGGCACACCGCCCCGGATGACTGCGTGCCGGTGATGAACAGCCTGCTCTATGCCCAGGCGCTGGCAGAGCACGGTGTGCCCTTCGCCCTGCGGGTCTATCCCCGCGGCGGGCACGGCCTGTCCACCGTGGACGACCAGACCAACGGCCCCCTGGAGCCGCCGGTGACCCTGGCCGCCGACTGGATCCCCGCCGCAAAGCAGTGGCTGCGGATTACCTTGGGTAAGGGGGCAGCGCAATGAAGGACTCCTTCATGCAGCAGGCTGTCCGGGCCTATTTTGAAGCCTGGCTCTGCAAGGACATTGGGGTGGTGGAGCGCACCTTCTCAAAGGACGCGGTCTACACGGAGTGCTACGGCCCGGAGTACCACGGGCTGGAGCAGATCCTGCGCTGGTTTGCCGACTGGAACCAGAAGGGGACGGTGCTTCAGTGGCGCATCCGGCGAATGCTGGAGCAGGGACGCACCGTGACGGTCCAATGGTTTTTTGAATGCGACTACGACGGCACCGTCAGCGCATTCGACGGCGTATCCGTCATTGATTTTGACGAGGCGGGCAAGATCTGCCGCCTCAGCGAATTCCAATCCAAGGCGGAGCATATCTATCCCTACGAATGACCTGTTGGCCCTCCAAACAGGGAACGATCACGGGCGCGCTGCGTTCCGGGCAGCGCGCCCGTGATCGTTTTATGCTTCCTTGTGGTAGATCACCACGTCTTGATTTTGGGTGGGGCAGCGGACGTAGCCGTTGGATTCCAGAAGGGCGGTGAGATTAACGAAGCCGTTGCTCTGGCCGTCGGTGTTGTACTTTCGGTAGTCGCTGGCGGACCGGGCGTTCAGGGCCACATATTCTGAACGCAGCACGTGCTCCAGTGAACAGTAGCGCAGGTCATACAGAATTTTCCGTTGGGAGAGGTCAACGGTATAGAAGGTGGTGGCGCAGACGTTGGCATCCTCCGGGATCTGGGACAGACTGTCCCGGACGCTTTGATAGTATTCTCGGTACTGGATGCACTGGGCGGGATAGCTGATGCCTCTGGGCAGCACGGTGGCGGAAAAGCAGCCCAGGCTCATCGCCGCGGCGCATACCAGCACAGCCAACCGGCGGCGGGGGAGGCGAATGTCTGCCAGATTCACGATGGTCAGGTAGATCAGCAGGGCCGTGGAGCCAAAGGTATACTGATAGTAGATGCTGTACTGATAGGTGTAGTCCGACATGAGATTCATCAGCAGATAGGGAATCAGCAGGATATACCGCTCATACCGCCGGGTCAGCAGCGGCAGCCCCAGCAGCGGCCCCATGGTCAGTGCCAGCATTCCCAGCTTTTCCGGCTCCATGCATTCATACACGGCTTTCATGGGGCACATGACCACCGCCTGCACCAGAGTGAGCAGGGAAGAGGAATCGTTAAAATAGAAGTTTTTGTAGCGGTAGGTCATCACGCCCTCGCCGTCGCTGGACAGATAGGTGGTGACCGTCAGGAACCATCCCATGGCGCCCACCAGAACCAGCGCGCTCAGCAGAAGCCGCTTTTTCTGCGCATTTGCGCCCCGCAGCAGCGCCCGCACCAGCCCCCACAGGGCCACCACCGCCACATACATTGCTGCGTCTTCCTTGACCGTCAGGGTCAGCAAGGCGGCTGCGGTGGTGATGGGAATGCTGCCAATGTCCATGCCATAGAGCAGCCACAGCAGCAGGGGCGTGAGGAAGCAGTTTTCGTGCAGGTCATAACTGGTCCCGCCGGAGTAGGCGGGGAACAGAAGGAGCAGCGCGCACACCAGCACCCGGGCCGGGCCGGAGAGCCCGTGCCGCCGGGCGATCTTCCAGGCGGGGATCACCGCCGAGGCCAGCACCGCCGCTTGAAGCACCTGCAAGGTGGCAGGGTAGGGGGCCAGCGCGAAGAAGGGGAGCATCAGGTAGTACACCGGGGATACATGCACCGCGAAATGGGACATCAGCCCGTCCCGCTCCAGCGTGGTCAGAGGCGTGCCGGTGGTGCGCATATAGTAAAACATCTGGCTGAAAATGCCGAAATCATAGCTGGGCGCGCTGAAGCTGTAGACCCGTCCCACCGTCCACAAGCTGTCAAACAGCAGAAAGCCCAGCGCCAGCAGAGCGGCAAGCCAGGCATAAAGCTTGCGGTCGTGGGGTGCTTCGACATATGGCTCCGGGCTGCTGTCCCAGCCCCAGATCCAGAAGCCCAGGGCGAGGAGCACCAGCAGCACACATGCCCCCAGCAGCGCCCAGCTGAAGCTGGACAGCGCAGCGCACACCGCCAACGCACCCACCCCCAGCAGGATCCCGCCCCGCTCCGCCTTTCCCGTGGGTACGAAGCAGGACATCAGGCACAGCCCGCCCAGTATTCCGGCGAACAGCGCCAGCGTCGGCCCAAAGGACATCCCCGCCAGCGCATCCACCCCGGACAGATCCCACAGGGACCGGGGCAGCAAGAGATACTGAAGCGCCGCGGCCAGCACCCAGGCGGCCACCACCCGGCGGATCAGGCAGGGAATGCTCCATGCATTTTGTAACCGAATTCGTCGCTGCTCTCTGTATGCCATGCCGCTTGCGCCCTCCTTTTTCTGCCATTATAATACTTCGTGAAGTCGCGGTCAATAGGCTTAACAGAATGAAAAATATGCGGGGGGACTCTTGACAATTCTACTGCGACTCGCTACAATAACAAAACAATGTTACAGTATATGCGCTTTTAATTGCTGCCCCCGGGGCAGCCGGAAGAAATGGAAAGAGGAAAGGACAAAGCAATGAACAATATCATTGAAATTGAACACCTGCACAAATCCTACGGCAAGGTTCACGCGGTTCAGGACCTGAGCTTCCGGGTGAAGCAGGGGGAGATGTTCGCCTTCTTGGGTGTCAACGGTGCGGGAAAATCCACCACCATCAACATCCTCTGCGGCCAGCTGCCCAAGGACAGCGGCGCCGTTACCATCTGCGGCAAAAACGCGGATACCGACCCGGACGCCATCAAGCGCAGCTTGGGCGTGGTGTTTCAGTCCTCCGTGCTGGATAAGGACCTGTCCGTGCGGGACAATCTCAGAAGCCGCGCCGCCCTGTACGGCATCCGCGGCAAGCAGTTTGAGGCACGGCTGCGGGAGCTGTCGGCCCTGCTGGATTTCGGCGACCTGCTGAAGCGTCCGGTGGGCAAGCTCTCCGGCGGCCAGCGGCGGCGCATCGATATCGCCCGCGCCCTGCTGCACCGGCCTGAAATCCTGATCCTGGATGAGCCGACCACCGGCCTGGATCCCCAGACCCGCAGCCTGCTGTGGGAGGTGGTGGGCCAGCTGCGCCGTCAGGAGAACATGACGGTGTTCCTCACAACCCACTACATGGAGGAGGCGGCGGACGCCGACTACGTGGTGATCCTGGATCATGGCCGGATCGCCGCCGAGGGCACCCCGCTCCAGCTGAAGAATACTTACACCGGCGACTTCCTCACCCTTTACGGGGTGGACGAGCAGGCGGTCAAGGCGTTGGGCCGCCCCTATGAGCCGATCCGGGATGCCTACCGGGTGTCCATTCCCAACCCTGCCGCCGCAACGCAGATGATCCTTCAAGACCCGGAGCTGTTCCGGGACTATGAGCTGACCAAGGGAAAGATGGACGATGTGTTCCTTGCCGTCACCGGCAAGAAGCTGACGGGAGGTGCAGAGAAATGATGGGACTGGGCGCGCTGATCCGGCGCAATGTAAAGCTTTACTTCAAGGATAAGGGAATGTTCTTTACATCCCTCATCACCCCCATGATCCTGCTGGTGCTCTATGGCACCTTTCTGCGCAATGTGTATGTGGATTCCTTCCGCTCTGCCCTGGAGCAGGCGGGGGCGACGGTGCCCGACGCGCTGATCAACGGCTGCGTGGGCGGCCAGCTGATCACATCCCTGCTTGCCGTCAGTTGTGTGACGGTGGCGTTCTGCTCCAATCTGCTGATGGTGCAGGATAAGATCTCCGGGGCGCGGTACGACCTGACCATCACCCCGGTCAAGCCCTCCACCCTGGCGCTGGGCTATTACCTGGCCACATTGATCTCCTCCCTGATCATCGCCCTGATCGCCACCGGCATCTGCCTGGGCTACCTGGCTGTTACCGGCTGGTATCTGACCGCGTGGGATGTGGCCGAGCTGCTGCTGAATGTAGTGCTGCTGGTGCTGTTCGGCACGGCGCTGTCCTCCTGCGTCATCTTCCCCCTGTCCACCCAGGGGCAGGCCAGTGCCGTGGGCACCATTGTCAGCTCTGCCTATGGCTTCATCTGCGGCGCGTACATGCCCATCTCCAGCTTCTCCGACGGGCTGCAAAAAGTGATCTCCTTCCTCCCCGGCACCTACGGCACCAGCCTGCTTCGCAACTGCGCCATGCGCGGCTCCTTTGACGAAATGGCCGGCCTGGGCTTCCCCGCCGAGGTGGTGGAGGCCATCCGGGACAGCGTGGACTGCAACCTCTATTTCTTCGGGAACAAGGTATCGCAGCCTGCCATGTACCTGATCCTCTGCGGCAGCATTGTGCTGCTGATTGCCCTGTATGTGCTGCTGAATTCCCGCCGGGGGAAGAAGGCATGAACGGGGAATTCAGAATTGAACCCACCCGCCCGGAGGACGCGGCGGCGGTGCTGGCCTATGTGAAGCAGATCGGCGGCGAGACGGATAACCTCACCTTTGGCCCGGAGGGCCTGCCCCTCACGGTGGAGCAGGAGCAAGCTTTCCTCCGGTCCACGCTGGAGGATTCAGACAGCGCCCAGTACGTTGTAAAGCATGGGGATGCCATCGTTGCGAATGCCAGCATTCAGCGCTTTCGCCGCAGAATGAGCCACCGGGCCGAGGTCGCCGTCTCCGTGGCAAAGGACTATTGGGGCCGGGGCATCGGCGGCGCTCTGATGGAGACGCTCATTTCCTTTGCAAGGGAGCGGGGCATCCGCCAGCTGAACCTGGAGGTGCGCAGCGACAATATTAGGGCTATCCGGCTGTACGAAAAATTTGGCTTTCAAAAGCTCGTGACCTTCCCTGCCTTTTTCAGAATCGACGGCCGGGACGTGGATTTTGATCTGATGAACCTGGATTTGACCGTCTGAATCCGCAAGGTATCCCAATGGATGTGAGGATCGATTTGCTTGCGGAGCTTGCCGGTGGTTTTGTCGACTTTTGGATCAATCGGATTGTCGGCGGGATTTCAAAAAAGAGGCGCAGCTTAGGGCGGACAAAAAGGTGATGGAAATGTTATATGAACTGGAGGATACCTCCCAGGCAGAGAAATTATTTGCCGGATGGAATGAAACATTGATTTTTTCCTGCCTTCAGAAGGTGATGGGAAAAATCTATGTCACGGATCTGGAGCAGCCGAGATCGGCCTTTGCATTTGTGGGCTGCTTCGGCTTTTACGCCGGTGTGCCCGACCGGGAAATGGTTATGAGCAAGCCGGGCGGCTATGCGATCCTGGTTCCGCAGGATGAGCAGTGGGCAAAGCTGATCGAGGAATGCCATCCTGCGGCGAAGAGATTTACACGATACGCCATAAAGAAGGATACCGTGTTTGACCGGGCCATGCTGAAAAACCAGCTCGGCAGACTGTCCGCGGGCTATGAGCTGAGAAGGATCGACGGGGAGCTTTACGACCGATGCCTGGAAACGCCCGCCACGGAGGACTTCGTCTCCGCCTTTGGAAGCAAGGAAAGGTATTTGCGCCTGGGCAGGGGAATGGTCATCCTGAAGGACGGAAGGATCGTATCCGGCGCGTCGTCCTATACACGCTACAATGAGGGCATAGAGATCGAAGTGGATACCATCGAGTCCGAAAGAAGAAAGCACCTGGCCACGGTCGCCTGCGCCGCGCTGATCCTGGATTGCCTGGAGGAGGGGCTCTACCCCAGCTGGGACGCGCATAATATGAACTCCGTTCACCTGGCCGAAAAGCTGGGTTATGAATTCGACCATGAATATACGGCGTACGAAGTTGGATAACCAGTTAAGGCAACACCGCACAATTTGGCAAGAAGCCCCGGCCTGGATTTTTGGATCAATTCAAAGTTTGGAAAACGAAGGAATACTGTATGTACCCGCAAGGGGTATGCCGCATCCGTAAGCCAGCTTACGCTGGCAACGGCTGCGCAATATTTCTCGTTTTTCAAACTGAAGAAGTGGGGCAAAAAGACGGCTGCGGCTCGCAGACACAATTGCGCGGTGTTGCCCTAACAAACAGCAGCTACTGCGGTTCTCGCCGCGGCGGCTGCTGATTTTTATGAAATGCGGATGGACATTTCCGGCGGAACGTGATAGAATCCCGGTGAAAACCGAAAGGAGCTTTTGGAGCATGGATACCCTGTCAAAGCAGCGCCAGATCACCGAGGGCGTCATCTGGAAGCAGCTGCTGATCTTCTTTTTCCCGATCCTGCTGGGCACTTTTTTCCAGCAGATGTACAACACCGTGGACACCATCATCGTGGGCCGCCTGGTGGGCACTGAGGCCCTGGCGGCGGTGGGAGCCACCGGGCCGCTGGTGAACATGGTCAATGGCTTCTTCATCGGCGTCAGCTCCGGCGCGACGGTGATTCTCTCCCAGTTTTATGGAGCAGAGGACCGGCAGGGGGTGTCTGACGCCATGCATACCGGCGTTGCCCTGTCGCTGCTGCTGGGCGCGGTGCTCACGGTGCTGGGCGTGGGCCTGGGCGGTCAGGTGCTGGGCCTGATGAACATGCCGGAAAGCTGCATGGCGGACGCCGTGACTTATATCCGCATTTACTTTGCGGGTTCCTTGGGCACGGTGGTGTATAACATGGGCGCGGGTATCCTGCGGGCCATGGGTGATTCCCGCCGCCCCATGCTCTTTTTGATGGCCACCTGTGTTTTGAACGTGGCGCTGGACCTGCTGTTTGTGGCCGTGCTGCATATGGGCGTGGCCGGTGCGGCTCTGGCCACCATCCTGTCCCAGTTTATCAGCGCGGCGTTGCCCCTCGTCGTCCTGATGCGCCTGCCCCAGGACCGGCTGGAGCCGAAGAAACTGCGCCTGGAGCGCTCCCTGATGGGCCGCATTCTGCGCATCGGCGTTCCGGCGGGGCTTCAGTTCGTCACCTTTGATTTTTCCAACATCCTCATTCAGTCCGGCATCAATTCCTTCGGGAATGTGACCATGGCCGCCTGGACGGCCCATGGCAAGACCGACGCCATGACCTGGATGATCTCCGGGGCCTTCGGCGTGTCCATCACCACTTTCGTGGGCCAGAATTTCGGGGCGCAGAAGTACCGCCGCATCCGCCGGAGCGCCTGGATCTGCCTGGGCATGAGCGTGGCGCTGGTGGGGGCGGTGGTGGCCGTCCTGCTCACTTTCCGCACGCAGATCCTGGGTATCTATACGGATGACCCGGAAGTGATCGCGGTGGGGAGCTTCATCATGCTGTCCATCATGCCGTTTAACGTGGTGTTCATGCCCATCGAGGTGTTCGCGGGCACCATGCGGGGGGTGGGCAACTCCCTTGGACCTACGCTGATCACCGGCATCTGCGTGTGCCTGCTGCGGGTGGTGTGGCTGATGACGGTGGTGCGCCGCTGGCACACCCTGAAAATGCTCACCCTGAGCTATCCCATCAGCTGGGCGATTGCCGCCGCCGTATTCCTGATCGTGTATTTCCGGGGCAACTGGCTGAGCCGCCGGATCGCCCAGTGCGGAATGGAGCCGGAGATACGATGAAAAGAAAGCTGATCCTTGCGCTGGTGCTGGAGCTGTGCGCTCTGGCGGCGCTCCTGCTGCTGATCGCCGGTCAGCTTGCTGCCCCGGCCATGGCCCCCATGGAAGAGGAGACAGAGACGATGCCAACCGAGCCGGTCACCGTGCCGCCCGCGACGGTACCGCCCACTGATCCGCCTGCCACCCAGCCGCCCGACCCGGTGCAGGCGCGGCTGGCGGCCATGACCACGGAGGAGAAGGTAGGCCAGATCTTCCTGGCCCGCTGCCCGGAGACGGGGGCGGCGGAGGCAATTCAGAACTATCATCTGGGCGGCTTGGTGCTGTTTGACCGGGACTTTGACAGCCAGACCCCGGATTCCCTGCGCCGGAAGCTGCGGGATTATCAGTCTGCCGCCGATATTCCGCTGCTGATTGCGGTGGACGAGGAGGGCGGCACCGTCACCCGGGTCAGCAGCCATACCGCCTTCCGCACCAGCCGCTTTGCCTCCCCGCGGGAGCTGTATGCCCAGGGGGGGATGGAGCTGGTGCTGGAAACGGAGCGGGAGAAGGCCCAGTTGCTGGGCGGGCTGGGCATCAATGTCAATCTCGCCCCGGTGTGCGATATCTCCACCCAGTCCGGCGCGTTCATGTACCGCCGCTCTCTGGGCCAGTCCACGGGGATCACGGGGCAGTTCGTTGCAGGTGCGATCGAGACAATGCAGTCCCAGGGCGTCGCCGCCGTGATGAAGCATTTTCCCGGCTACGGCAACAACGCGGATACCCATGTGGGGATCGCCACGGATACGCGCAGTCTGGAAAGCCTGGAGCGTGCCGACCTTCAGCCCTTTTTCGGCGGTATTGCGGCCGGCGGGAACGCCATCCTGGTCAGCCACAACATCGTCACCGCACTGGATGCCGACGCGCCCGCCAGCCTTTCCCAGGCGGTGCACCGCTATCTGCGTCTGGCCATGGGCTTTGACGGCGTGATCATGACGGACGATCTGTCCATGGAAGCCATCACCCAGCGCTACGGCGCGGGGGAGGCAGCCGTGCTGGCGGTGCTGGCGGGCAACGATCTGCTGTGCTCCACGGATTATGAGACGCAGTATCGGGCGGTGCTGGATGCCTGCGCCGACGGCAGGATATCCGAGGATACCCTCAACCAGGCGGCGGGCAATGTGCTGCGATGGAAGCAGGCAATGGGACTGGACATCGGGTAAGAAAATATTGACATGCGATTTGTGCATATTGACATTTTTCTTCCCTATCTTGACATTTTCTTGCCGTATATTGACAATCCTATTCCATCTGTTATAATCAAAACCGAGGATGAGACACAGCAAAGGCTGTGATCCGAAAAGGAGGAAACGAGATGAAATGGCTTAGACATTTATACCAGCCCTGCAAGGGGCTCGGCGTGGGCGGCGCAATGGTCTCCGGCAGCCGGGAGCACATTGAACTTTCCCGCCAGGCCGCGGGAGAGGGCATCGTTCTGCTGAAGAATGAAAATCAGGTGCTCCCCCTTGCGCCGGAGAAGCGGGTGGTCCTGCTGGGCAAGGCCGGTGAGGAATACATCAAGGGCGGCGGCGGCAGCGGCGAGGTGTCCGTTGCCTATATCCGCACCCTGTTCCAGGGCTTGAAGATCAAGCAGACCGAGGGAAAGATCGCCCTTTACGACGGGCTGCATGACTTTTATGCCTCCGACTTGGCCGCCCAGACGGCGATGGGCAGAGAGCCGGGCATGACCAAGGAGCCTGCCCTCAGCGCCGAGCAGCTGAAAAAGTGCGCTGAATTCTCCGATACCGCCGTCGTGGCCATCTGCCGCTTCTCCGGCGAGGGCTGGGACCGCTCCTGCGAGATCGCGGGCAGCGAGGCCGACGTCAAGAGCTTCTGGGCAGAGGAAGACAGCCGCCGGGAGGCCGGAAAGGAGATCTTCCAGCATGGCGACTTCTACCTGTCCGACGAGGAGCGGGAGCTGGTGCGCCAGGCCAAGGCTCATTTTGCCCATGTGATCGTCACGCTGAACGTGGGCGGCATGGTGGATACCTGCTGGTTCCATGACGATGACGGCATCGAGGCCGCCGTGATGATCGGACAGGGCGGTATGGAGGGCGCGCTGGCTGCCGCCGACGTGCTGGTGGGCGACGTGAACCCCAGCGGTCGCCTGGTGGATACCTATGCCAGGGACCTGACCGACTATCCCTTCACCGGCTCTTTCCACGAATCCGCCGACTATGTAAAATACTACGAAGACATCTATGTAGGCTACCGCTATTTTGAGACGCTGCCCGCCGCCCGGGATAAGGTAAATTACCCCTTCGGCTTCGGCCTGTCCTACACCACTTTCCAGTGGGAGGCGCTGAGCTGCGCCGTGGCCGAGGATATGGTGGTGTGCACCGTGGCCGTGCGCAATACCGGCTCCCGCCCCGGCAAGCAGGTGCTCCAACTCTATTTCTCCGCCCCTCAGGGCAAGCTGGGCAAGCCCGCCCTGGAGCTGGGCGCCTACGCAAAGACCCGGCTCCTTGCCCCCGGCCAGCAGGAGGTGCTCACCCTGACCATGCCTGTGGGCGATATGGCTTCCTATGATGACCTGGGCAAGGTCTGCAAGTCCGCCTGGGTTCTGGAGCAGGGCGACTATCATATCTACATCGGTACCGACGTGCGCCAGGTGCGCCAGGTTTTGTCCTATGGCCTGGAGGAGGATGTGGTGGCCGAGCAGCTGCACGAGCATCTGAAGCCCCACAAGCTGGAAAAGAGAATGCTTTCCGACGGCTCCTTCGAGCCGCTGGAGCTGGGCGAATACGAGCAGATCACCCGCCCCTTTACCCAGGCGCAGTATGAGGATTTGGAGGGCGTCACCCCGGAGGTTCGCCCGGAAAAGCGGAGCAAGCTCTGGGGTGTGGACAAGGGGATCCAGCTGGAGGATGTGGCCTGCGGCAAGGTGACCCTGGATGAATTCCTGGATGCGCTGAGCCTGGAGGAGCAGGTGTGGCTCCTGGGCGGCCAGCCCAACACCGGCGTTGCCAATACCTTCGGCATCGGCAACAACCGGGATCGGGGCATCCCCAATGTGATGACCGCCGACGGCCCTGCCGGTGTGCGCATTCAGCCTCAGCTGGAGGTCTACACCACCGCCTGGCCCACCGCTACCATGCTGGCCAGCACCTGGAACCGGGCGCTGGTGGAGGAGATCGGCACAGCAGGCGCAAAGGAGCTGAAGGAAAACAATCTGGGCAGCTGGCTGACCCCGGCGATGAACATCCACCGCAGCCCCCTGTGCGGCCGTAACTTTGAATACTATTCCGAGGATCCGCTGGTAGCGGGCACCATGGCTGCCTCCATGATCCAGGGCATCCAGTCGCAGCACGTGGCGGCGACGCCCAAGCACTTTGCCTTCAATAACAAGGAGACCAACCGCAAGAGCAGCGACTCCATGGTCTCCGAGCGGGCCGCCCGGGAGATCTACCTGAAGGGCTTCGAGATCGCGGTGAAGGAGGCCGCCCCCTGGATGATCATGTCCAGCTACAACAAGATCAACGGCCAGCAGACCTCCGAGTGCCATGAGCTGCTCACCGATATCCTGCGGGGCGAATGGGGCTTTAACGGCATCGTCACCACCGACTGGTGGACGCGCGGCGAGCACTGGCGGGAGGTCGCCGCCGGCAACGACCTGAAAATGGCCTGCGGCTACCCCGAAACCGTCCTGCAGGCCGTCGCCGATGGCCGGGTTTCCAAACAGCAGGTAAGAGACTGCGCCAAGAGGATTCTGGAACTGATCCTGAAAATGGAATAACAAATAGAAAGCGGGCCTGTTGCAAAATACGCCCATGAAAAAACCACATCGACCATCCCGAAAGGGCTTGGCTGATGTGGTTTTTTGCGTTAGAATTAAACTGCTATGAAAAACTCTGGAACGCAAGCTCAGTATACCGCAGTTGAGCAAAATAATCAACTGGTTCTTATACTGAACAGTGA
>USEU01000007.1 GCA_900553805.1 uncultured Eubacteriales bacterium | reverse complement strand
CCGCCAGCGTTCGTCCTGAGCCAGGATCAAACTCTCAAAAATTTGTATCTTAAACCCTTTTCAGAGCCTAAAATCCCATTTCTGAATAATTCGCTTCCAGCATTTATTACTCAAGAATTTTCGTTGGCTGTTTTTCGCTTACGCTTAAACAATTCCATTTATTGTCCAAGGTGTTTAGTTTGTCTTTACGTTATTCAATTTACAAGGTACAGAGCCGTTCACTCACTGTGAACTTTGCTATCCTACCACGGGCCATCCTGTTTGTCAAGAGACTTTTTCTCTTTTTCTCGGATTTTCCCGTGATTTTCGCCAACCTCCCGCCCCCGCAGGGGACGTTCATCGGAAAGCTTGCATATATTACCACACCCTTTCCCCTTTGTCAAGCCTTTTTTCCTCATCTTTCCCTTTTTTTCTTCCTTATTTTTGAATGCAGGCCCAGCGGGCAGTTTTTTGTCAATACCAATGTCACGGTTAGGATGGAAATGCGGATTTTCTTTGACTTTTCCGCTTTTCTTTATTATAATGAATCGGCGATTTGTATATCCCAAACTGGAGGATTTTCTATGAGAATGAGAAAGATGCGCAACCTGGAGCCTCGGATGGAGCGGTGCAGCGCCTACCGCATTGCGGAGCCCGCCGCCATGCGCGGTTCCTGGCGTTCACTGATGCCGGAATGCAGCGCGCTTTGGGTGGAGGTCGGCTGCGGCAAAGGTAAATTCACCGCCGAGACCGCTCAGGCGAACCCCACGGTGCTGCTGATCGCCGTGGAGCGCTGCAAAGAGGCCGTGGTGGTGGCCATGGAAAAAGCCCGGGACATGGGGCTGAAAAATGTATTTTACATCGACATGGATGTGGCCATGATGGAGGATTTCTTCGCCCCCCAGGAAATCGACCGGCTGTTTATCAATTTCCCCGATCCCTGGCCCCGGAAGAAGAACGCCAAGCGCCGTCTGACCCATCGCAGCTTCCTGAACAAATATTGCCGGGTGGTACGGCCTGGTGGAGAGATCCATTTCAAAACAGACAACGCTCCCCTGTTTGAGTACAGCCTGGAGGAATTTGCCGCCTGCGGCCTGGAAACCAAAAATGTGACCCGGAACCTGCATGAAAACGGGATTGTGGGGATCATGACCGGGTACGAGGAAAAATTTCACGCCCTTGGTACCCCCATCAATCGGTGCGAGATCATCTGTCAGCCCTTCCAGCTGCCGCCGGAAGAAAAGAAAAAGCCGGCTGCTCCCGAGGAGGCGGCCCAATGAGCTTTGTTGCAGGCAGCTGTGACGTTGCCGTGATCGGTGCGGGCCATGCCGGGATCGAGGCGGCGCTGGCCGCCGCAAGGCTGGGGCTGCACACGATCCTATTCACCATCAACCTGGACGCCGTGGGCAATATGCCCTGCAATCCTGCCATCGGCGGTACGGGCAAGGGGCACCTGGTCCGGGAGCTGGATGCGCTGGGGGGTGAAATGGGTGTGGCTGCGGATGCCAGCTGCATCCAATACCGAATGCTGAACCGGGGCAAGGGCCCTGCCGTCCACTCCCTGCGCGCCCAAGCGGATCGCCAGAGATACCGCATGTACATGAAGCACACATTGGAAAAACAGGAGCACCTGGAGCTGAAGCAGGCCCAGATCACCAAAATTCTGGTGGAGGGTGGTCAGGTCCGCGGTGTGCTGACCCAGATGGGGACGCAGTATGACGCCAGGGCGGTGGTAATCGCCACCGGCACATATCTGGACAGCACCGTCATCACCGGCGAAAGCGTGATCTCCTCCGGGCCGGACGGGATGCACCCCAGCATCGGCCTGGCGGACTGCCTGCGTCGGCTGGGGCTTCCCCTGCGCCGGTTCAAAACCGGGACGCCGCCCAGAGTGAACCGCAGGAGCATTGACTTTTCCAAAATGGAATTGCAGCCCGGGGACGAAAACGCGGAGCCCTTCTCCTTCCGCACGGAGCACAGGCTGAACAACTCCGCCGTGTGCTACCTGACCTACACCAATGAGGAGACCCATCGCGTCATTCGGGAAAATCTGCATCGCAGCCCCATGTACGACGGGACGATCTCCGGCGTCGGCCCCCGGTACTGCCCCAGCATCGAAACAAAGATCGTCCGCTTCGCGGACAAGCCCCGGCATCAATTGTTCATTGAGCCCTGCGGGCTGGACACCGAGGAAATGTACATCCAGGGCTTTTCCTCCAGTCTGCCGGAGGACGTACAGCTGCAAATGCTGCACACCGTAGCCGGTCTGGAGCACGCGGAGATGATGCGCCCCGCCTATGCCATTGAATATGAGTGCGTGGACCCCACCGTGCTGCTGCCCACCTTGGAAACGAAAAAGGTCTCCGGCCTGTACGGTGCCGGGCAGTTCAACGGCACCTCCGGTTACGAGGAGGCCGCCGTACAGGGGCTGGTGGCCGGGGTGAATGCGGCGCTGAAGCTTCTGGGCCGGGAGCCGCTGATCCTCACCCGGGATACCAGCTACATTGGCACCCTGATCGACGACCTGGTGACCAAGGGGACCCAGGAGCCGTACCGCATCATGACCAGCCGCAGCGAATACCGGCTGCTCCACCGGCAGGACAACGCCGACCAGCGGCTGACCGCCATCGGCGCGGCCATTGGACTGGTGCCCCAGGCGCGGGCGGAGCAGGTGGCCGAGAAATACGAAGCCGTCCGCCGGGAACGCGATCGCCTGGAATCCAGCGGCATTCCTGCCAGCGACGCGCTGAACGCCATGCTGGAAAGCAAAAGCAGCGCCCCCGTCGTCGGCTCTGCCCGGCTGGCCGATCTGCTGCGGCGGCCGGAGGTCAGCTACAACGACATCATTCCCTTTGACGCCGCCAACCCGGGCCTGCCCCAGGCAGTGACGGAAGAGGTGGAAATTCAGATCAAGTACGCCGGGTATCTGCTGCGCCAGGAGCGGCAGGTGGAGGAATTCAAAAAAGAGGAAGCCCGGCTGCTGCCCCCGGACCTGGACTACGATTCCATCCGCGGGCTTCGCCTGGAGGCCCGGCAGAAGCTCAGCCAGATTCGGCCCCTTTCCATCGGTCAGGCGGGGCGCATCTCCGGGGTCAGCCCGGCGGACATTGCGGTGCTGCTGATCTACCTGGGGCAGGGCTGATTCACATTTCCCGTTCCCACGGCATATCCTTTTCCGAGGCGATGCATTTTGGGAATTGTAAAAACCGACGTACCCATGACTGCTGCCCTGTGCAGCGAGACCATTGACGCGCTGGTGCGCGCCTACCCCTTCTGCCGCAGTGAGGTACTCACCGAGACCGCCTTTGGCCGCCCGGTGAAAACCCTGGTCATTGGCGACGGGGCGCGGACCGTTCTGTTTACCGCCGCGCACCATGCCAACGAATGGATTACCGCGCCGGTGCTGCTGAAATTTGTGGAGGAACTGGCCGCCGGAATGCGCAGCGGCGGAAAGCTCTGGGGCTTTGATGCCCGCACCATCGGGCATCTGGTGACCATCCATACCGTGCCCATGGTGGATCCGGACGGAGTGGACCTGGTGACCGGGGCCATTGAGCCGGGAACGCTGCAATTCACCGCAGCCGAGGGCCTGGCCGCGGCCTATCCCGGAATCCCGTTCCCGGAGGGCTGGAAGGCAAACCTGCTGGGCGTGGATCTGAACCTGCAATATCCCGCCGGTTGGCTGACGGCCCGGGAAATCAAATTTGCCGCCGGATACACCCGTCCCGGTCCCCGGGATTATGTGGGCCGCGCCCCCCTGACCCAGCGGGAGAGCAGAGCGCTGGCGGAATACACCCGGGTGCTGGATCCCCGGCTCGTGCTGGCCTACCACACCCAGGGCAAGGTCATCTATTGGCAGTTCCGGGATTACCAGATACCCGGAGCCCGGGAGCTGGCCCAGGAATTCGCCAGGGTCAGCGGCTACCAGGTGGAGGATACGCCCTATGAATCCAGCTTTGCCGGGTTCAAGGATTGGTTTATCCAGGATTTCCGCCGCCCCGGCTTCACCATTGAGGCGGGCAGCGGAGAGAACCCGCTGCCCATCAGCCAGTTCGACACCATTTACCGGGATAATCTGGGCATCCTGGTCACCGCCGCCCTGGGGCTGCCCGGCGGCGTATAATATCTTTTAGCTTTACAAAGGAGAAATCATGGTCATCTTTTTTGACGTTGACGGGACCATTATCGATGGCCGCAACCAGGTCATTCCCGATTCCGCCATCCGGGCGGTGGAAAAATTGAAGGAAAACGGTCATGTGGCCATTGTCAATACCGGCCGTCCCTACCTTCAGATCGATCATCGGGTGATGAATATGGCCTTTCGCGGCTTTGCCTGCGCCTGCGGCATGGAGGTGCTGCTGGATGGGAAATTTCTGACCCGCGTCAAGCCCACCCTGGCCCTACGGCGGCGGAGCGTGGAGTGCTCCCGGAAATACGACATGCACTCCTTCTATGAAACGCCGGATGGGGGCATTCTGCTGGATGAAAACTCCTTCCACCCCATCATGTCCCGGGAGGTGGAGCGGCTGCGGCGGGCGGGCTACCCCATTCACGAGCTGGCCCGGGAGGGCCAGCCGGACTTCGTGAAGTTCGTCACCTATGCCGGTGAACACGGGGACGTGGCCGCCTTCAAGGCGGAAATGGGCCGGGATTACACCGTCATCGACCGGGAGGACGGCATGTATGAGCTGGTGCTGAAGGGCTATACCAAAGCCGCCGGCATGCAGCGCATCCTGGATCATCTGGGTGTCGCGCCGCAGGACACCTGCGCCATCGGCGACAGCAACAACGACATCCCCATGTTCCGCTTTGCCGCCCACAGCGCGTGCATGGGCGGCGGCTCTGAGGACGCCAAACGGGCCGCCGAATTTGTCACCGCCCCGGTGCTGGAGGACGGCATTGAAAAGGCACTGGCCCATTTTGGATTGATTTAAGGCAACACCGCACAATTTGGCAAGAAGCCCCAGCCTGGATTTTTGGCTCAATTCAAAGTTTGGAAAACGAAGGAATACTGTATGTACCCGCAAGGGGTATGCCGCATCCGTAAGCCAGCTTACGCTGGCAACGGCTGCGCAATATTTCTCGTTTTTCAAACTGAAGAAGTGGGGCAAAAGACGGCTGCGGCTCGCAGACACATTTGCGCGGTGTTGCCTCAAAACAGAGGAGAGAGCAGGTATGATCGCAAGGACGCCCCCCATGGGCTGGAACAGCTGGGACTGCTATGGCCCGGCGGTCACAGAGCAGATCGTCCGCCGGAACGCGGAATTCATGGCCTCGCACCTGAAACGCTGCGGCTGGGAATATATCGTTGTGGATATCCAGTGGTATGAGCCGACCGCCGTCAGCCACCACTACAACCCCTTTGCCGAGCTGTGCATGGATGAATACTCCCGGCTCCTCCCCGCCGAAAACCGCTTCCCCTCCGCCGCCGGAGGAAAGGGCTTCGCGCCGCTGGCGGAATACGTGCATTCCCTGGGGCTGAAATTCGGCATTCACATTATGCGTGGCATCCCTCGCCAGGCCGTCCACCGCAATACAAAAATCAAAGGCAGCGCCAGAACCGCCCGGGAAATTGCCAAGCGAAACAGCATCTGCCAGTGGAATACGGATATGTACGGCGTGGACGCGGCCAAGGACGGCGCAAGGGAATATTACGCCAGTCTCTTCGAGCTGTACGCCTCCTGGGGTGTGGACTTTATCAAGTGTGACGACATCTGCCGGGAGCTGCCCCAGGAAGAGGCGGAGCTGATGCTGCTGAGCGACTGCTTAAAGCACTGCGGCCGGGATATGGTGCTCAGCCTTTCCCCCGGCCCGGCGCTGCTGGAAAAGGCGGAGCTTTACAAGCAGGCCGCCAACATGTGGCGCATTACCGACGACTTCTGGGACGATTGGGCGCTGCTGTACGCCATGTTTGAGCGGGCGGAAAAATGGTGCACCCATGCAGGCCCCGGCCACTGGCCGGACGCGGATATGCTGCCCATCGGCCCCATCCGCCAGACCGAGGGGCAGAGCAACCGCACCAAATTCACCCACGATGAGCAGCGCACCATGCTCACCCTTTGGAGCATTTTCCGTTCCCCCCTTATCATCGGCGGCGACATGACCGGCTTTGATGCATTCACCATGGAGCTGGTCACCAATCAGCGCGTTCTTGTCATGCACCGTTCCTCCCGTCATGCCCATCAGGTGTGGCACAGGCACATCGGCGGCACCGAGTTCATTCTCTGGACGTCCGTATGCGCCGACGGCGGGCAGTATGCCGCCGTCTTCAACGCAGGCGACGACTCCGGCACTGTTTCCGTTCCGCTCATCGACCTGGAGGCCGAGAACGCCGCCCAGGCCGAATCCCTGTGGACCGGGGAAGTTTTCCCCCTCCGCGGTTCCCTGGAGGTCCCCCTCCCCGCCCACGGGGCAGCAGCCTTCCGCCTGGTGTGAAGGACCGGCCCCTGTCAGGGCACAAAAGTTTCCCCCTTGCTCACCTCTGTCAACGAGCAAGGGGGAAAAACTTTGCCATATGATCTGTAGCTTACTCACGCCACGTTTCTTTTCTATCTCGGCAGAACAGATAGGCAGTAAGTGTATTTTTTATGTCAGCCCATTTTGCCAAGCCCCACCTAAATATTTGCCACGGCTTACCGTTCATAAGTTGTAGCAAAAGCAGAAACAAGGGTACGGATAGCCTAGGCTCTTGCAGTTCATAACCACACATAGGTTGTGACACCCGGACGGCCAGGTCACCGCAATGGTGGCCGTCTTGCAGTTCATAACCACACATAGGTTGTGACTGACATGATATGACCATCGAGGAACGGAAACAGACTTGCAGTTCATAACCACACATAGGTTGTGACTGCAAGATCCTGTGTCTAGTGGCTAATAGGGTTACAGCATGTTGCGTCTACCTCTGTTTTTATGGATATGATTATTGGCTTTGGTTTTCAAAAATGCCAATTTTCGTGCGAACGATTCAGCACATTGCTGCGTACTTCCTATTCGCACCTCGTGGCTGCACCTCACGAAATAAAATTTATTGGTTCATTTTATGTGCCCAGAATTTCTGCGCACTCTGTCTGTTACGATACCCATATCCTTGGGCATCATTCAGGACATTTTTATTCTCATCAACAATTACAAATGGATTTCTCTTTTGCTTCTTATACTCCTCGCTAAAATGGGTAAAAACATTTGGAAAAGCCTTACCAATAGGCTTATCCGGGTAGGTTTTTGTTTTCTTCACCTCCAATTTCTTTATCAAATCCGCCGAAGGAACCCCCTCGGAAATTTCCTTCTGTGCAACTTGCAAAATCGATTTTGCTGCGTTAGCGTCCCGGCCATCCACATTTCTGCAGACCGGGCATACAAAAACGGAATCATCACGCGCCAATTTATTTTCTCCCCGCAGGATATATCCACATTTCGCACACCGCTGTGTTGATGCAGTAAATGTACCAATCGCATGGTAACTGGCTCCCGACCACTCCGCTTTGTATTTGAGTTTGCGCAAAAGCTCAGACATAGCCGCATCGGACAATCTGTCTGCGAGATTGGAATCGGCCATCATTCCCTTCACATTCAAGTTTTCAATGGCAACCAAACTTGCCTTCCTGACAACTTCTGCTGAATAGACATGCTGCGCCATATCTCGTTTTCGCCGCATTTTACGTTCCAATTTAGACAGCTTCAATTGTGCTTGATTATAACGCCTCGATGGCAAAACCGTCTTTGGAACTACAAGCTTTTCATTGATTTCTGACTCGTGCAACCTATTAAAGCTTCGCGCCTCTTTGCAATCCTGCCGGAATTGCTTGTTCTTCGCCCCATAGCGTCGGGACAGCTGTCGCCCCAACTCCGTTTTTTTATCCTCAAATTTTTGCTTTATTCGGGGGTTCTCGTAAACCCTCCCATCCGAATCCGTTGCCATTGCGCGAACCCCAACATCAATTCCGACTCCTTTTCTTTCAGCTTCAACCTTTGTCGGTCGATATACATCCTTTAATGTGATAGTGGCAAAATAATCTCCGCAATTATCCCTACTCACTCTCAAACTAAGCACTTTCTTACTGTCCCGGTATTTCTCAAAAAAGCCTTCATCTGACTCCTCTGAAAAACGGATTTTGTCATTCCACCCCCGCGCTTTTACTCGAAAATCCTTACGTAGTGTAATATACACACTTTGCTTTTCTCTGCTTATCTTCCCCGCCTCAATCTGGAAAAAGCAACTTTTTCTTGGTTTAGCGTCCGAATACCAGCGTACAATATGTCGCCCATTTGCGTCAGTTGCACGAAACCAAGCATCCACAGGCAGTTTTCCCTGGCTCTCCCATGCCTTCCGCATATCTGCCCCCAGTGCGCCGCCAACCGTAGATGACAAGCACCCCCCAGGCACATTAGCCACACACGGGCTATTCTTTCTCAGCTCATCCAGCCACTCCCGTTTTCCAATATACTTCCAGTTGGGGAATTCTGCATCTCCACTCTTAGATTTTTGGCGAAGCTCCGGCACCCCCTCTTTCAGGGCATACAGCGTCATGTTATACGCCTTTTGCAATCCCATTAGCCACCCATCGATTGTTTTTGCCTGTTCTTTTGTAGGGTAAAGCCTTATTTTCATCGGGTAAACATCAATTTTATTGTACTGAACTTCCACTGCAGTCGCCCCTTTTCTTTACTTTATTCTACAATTTGCAGAATGTCAACCTTAACTTCGTATTTGTGTGCTTTTTCTTTCGCAGATAAATACTACCACACATTATGTCCAATATATGACACACATTGCAATGTTCAGGCAACACCGCACAATTTGGCAAGAAGCCCCAGCCTGGATTTTTGGCTCAATTCAAAGTTTGGAAAACGAAGGTATACTGTATGTATTTCTCGTTTTTCAAACTGAAGAAGTGGGGCAAAAAAACGGCTGCGGCTCGCAGACACAATTGCGCGGTGTTGCCTTCATTCCCCACTTTCAGTTTGTGTACCTTATGGAAGCGATAAACCCCCCATGGGCCGCAGCCCATGGGGGGTGCCTGTTTAACGGACGTACTCGATGACGACGCAGCGGTTTGGTTCGACGCCGGTGGAATGGGTGGTGATGTTGTCCATGTCCTGAAGGGCGGCATGGATGACATGACGCTCATAGGCGTTCATCGGCTCCAGGGTGGTGCGGCGGCGCATTTTCAGCACCTGCTGGGCCTTCTTCACCGCGTAGCGGCGCAGGCTCTCCTCCCGCTTCTCCCGGTAGCTCTCGGCATCCACATTGATGCGGACACGGCCCTCAACGCCCCGGTTGATGGAATAATTGGCCAGGTGCTGAATGGCGTCCAGAGTGTCGCCCCGGCGGCCAATCAGGTAACCCAGATCCTCACCCACCAGCTCCACCTGGTATGTATTGCCATCTTCCTTCCAGCAGTGGGGCACGGCCTTGGAATCCATGCGTTCCAGCAGGCCCGCAATGAAGGTCTCGATCTTTTCCTCCACGCTGCCCGGCTCGGCAGGGGCGTACACCTTCGGCTCCTTGGGAGCCTTGGGGGCCTGGGGCTTTTTCTCCCTGGGCTCTCTCGGCTCACGGGGAGGACGCTCCCGGCGCTCGGGCTTGCTCTGGGGCTCAGCAGGCTCGCTCTTCACCTCCGGCTCCGCTTTGGGCTGGGGCGCGGGGGCGGGCTGGGGCTGCTCGGGCTTGGGCTCCGGCTTCTTGGGGGGCTTGGGCTTGGAGCGGGAGGCGGCGGACAGGGCCACCTTCGGTGCCTCGGGGGCAGGATCGGGCACCTGGTAGGTCACCTCGATCTTGGCAGGCTGGGCGCCGATGCCCAGGAAGCCGGATTTGGGCATCTGAACCACCTGATAGGAGAAGCTGTCGGCATCCAGACCTAGCTGGGCGGAAGCGTTGGCCTTTGCCTCATCAATGGTCTTGCCTGTGATAATGCTTTTCTTTTCCATGGATCATTCCTCCGTTTGATTGGAAGCGTAGCGGTTGGGATCGTAGTTGCGGCCCTTGCAGTAGGGGCGGTCGGCAATGCCGGACATGGTCTCGGTCTGGCTTTCTTCCTCTTCCGTTACCAGGCCCTTTCTGGCGGCATATTCCCTGGCAGCGGCGGAGCGCTCGGCTTCCTCCTGCTCGCGCTGCTTCTTCTGCATCTTTTTCTTGCTGGTGTTTTCGGTGATGCCGTCGGGGTTGGCGGCCCGGCGCTCGGCCCGCTGCTGCTCTTTCTCGGCCTCGATGCGGTCCTGCTCCAGGCGGCGCTTCAGCCGCTCGGCATCCTCGGCATCATACTGGGTGCGGTACTTCTTGGTCAGCAGCACATCCTCGATGGTGCGCACCACGCCGCCGATCAGCCAGTACAGCGACAGGGAGGCGGGCACAGTGAAGCCGATCCACAGCATCATCAGCGGCATGGTATACATCATGACCTTGCCGGTCTGGGCGGCCTGGGAATTCTGGGCGGTCTCCTTGTCCTGGATGCCGTCCTTATTGGTAACCACGGAGTCGTTCATCTTCTGGTTGATCCACATGGTGACCACCTGGTTGCCGGCAGACAGCAGCGCCAGCAGGAACAGGCCCACGTTGGGCCAGGTCCAGAAGGTGGAGGCAAACACGTTAAAGGGCGGGATCAGGCCCAGGTTGCAGCCCAGGAAACCGAAGTTGACACCGTTCAGCACGGTATCACTGATGGTGGGGATGGCCTCCTTCAGCACGTCGGCATACTGGGGGATCAGCTGGGCGGCGGTGATCTGATTGTAATAGGCGTTGGAGCCAAAAGCCTCGGGGGCGGCAGTTTTCAGCACGTCCACGATCTGGTTGGCCGTCTCCAGGCTCTCATGGAGCATGTACACCAGGGGCTGACGCACCACGGTATACAGGGGGATGATGATCAGCATGGGCACCAGGCTCCACAGGCAGCCGCCGCCCATGGATACACCCTCTTCCTTGTACATGGCCTGAATGGCCGCGTTCTGGCGCTGGGGATCGTCGGCATAGCGGCGCTGGATCTCCTGCATCCGGGGCTGAAGGCGGGACATCTTCATCATGCTCTTCTTGGATTTGGCCGTCATGGGCAGCATCACCAGTTGCACGATGACGGAGAACAGGATCAGCGCGATACCATAGTTGTTGGTAAACTGATACAGCCAGCCCATCAGATAGCCGAAGGGGACCTGGATGATATCAGCAAGGGAGAACAGGAACATGGACTTTCCTCCTTATTCTTTGAAGTCATTGCTTCATGGGACGGGGTCATAAAAGTCCCCATGGTAAAACGGGTGGCATTTGGCGATCCGCTTGATCGCCAGCCAGCCGCCGCGGATTGCCCCGTAGCGGCGTATCGCCTCATAGGCATAGGCCGAGCAGGTGGGGCGGAACCGGCACCGGGGCGGAAATGCAGGGGAAATGTTCTTCTGATAAAATCGGATCAGGCACAGCAATGCTCTTTTCACGGCTGCTCACCCGCCTCCCGCAGGATCCCGGCCTTGGCGGCCAGGTTCAGGTAGCTTGCCGTCAGGCGCTGAAAGGGGGCCTCCACCGCACGGGTGCGGGCCACCACCACAATGTCCCAGCCGGGCTGGAACCGCTGCTCATTCAGCCGGTAGATCTCCCGCAGGCGGCGGCGGGTACGGTTGCGGTACACCGCGTGACCCAGCTTTTTCCCCACAGTGATGCCCACCCGGTTAATCCCCTGGCGGTTTCTGCGGGCGTAGAGCACCAGATACGAATCGGCCACGCCGGAGGTATGGTACAGCCGCCGGAAAATATGATTGAGCTTCAGACTGGTGGAATACTTCATAGCGCCAACTCCAAAATTCGACTGTCGCCTCCGGGGCACGCGTGTCAGCCCCCATAAAAAAGGGAGCGGGGCGAATACCTTTCACCCCGCTTTTGCTCCCATTTCGCTCAGAGCAACATTCCCACACCGGGGTGCCCAATGCTCATCAAGCGGACAGAACCTTGCGGCCCTTCGCACGGCGGCGGGCAAGAACCTTACGACCGTTGGAAGAAGCCATTCTCTGACGGAAACCATGCACCTTGGAACGGTGACGTCTGCTGGGCTGATAGGTACGCTTCATAAAAGATACACCTCCTTGCTGAACTTCATATGCTCGACAGCCCACTGGGCCGCAGCAACGCACAATTACTGACTTTCACAGTCATGCCAGAGTATTATAACCGAAAAAGGACAGCAGGTCAACACATTTTTTCATTTTTTGCCGGTTACTGCTTCCGCCACACCATTTTGTTCACCACACCGGTGTAGCTCTGAATGAGCCTGACCACCTTGTCGGATACGTTCTCGTCGGTGTAGTCCGGCACGGGAATGCCCAGGTCGCCGTTGCGGTTCATCTCCACCGCCACGTCCACAGCCTGGAGCAGGCTGCCGCCCTCGATGCCCGCCAGGACGAAGCAGCCCTTGTCCAGCGCCTCAGGACGCTCGGTGCTGGTGCGGATGCACACCGCCGGGAAGGGATGGCCCACGCTGGTGAAGAAGCTGCTCTCCTCCGGCAGGGTGCCGGAGTCGGACACCACGCAGAAGGCGTTCATCTGGAGGCAGTTGTAGTCATGGAAGCCCAGGGGCTCATGCTGAATGACCCGCCGGTCCAGCCGGAAGCCGCTTTCCTCGATCCGCTTTCTGGACCGGGGATGGCAGGAATAGAGGATGGGCATGTCATATTTCTCCGCCATGGCGTTGATGGCGCGGAACAGGGAGAGGAAATTCTTCTCGGTGTCAATGTTCTCCTCCCGGTGGGCGGAGAGCAGGATATACCGGCCCTTTTCCAGCCCCAAGCGGGCGTGAATATCGGAGGCCTCGATCTTCGCCAGGTTCTGATGCAGCACCTCCGCCATGGGGGAGCCGGTAACATAGGTGCGCTCCCTGGGCAGACCCGTATCGGCCAGGTAGCGCCGGGCATGCTCGGAATAGGCCATGTTCACGTCGGAAATGATGTCCACGATCCGCCGGTTGGTCTCCTCGGGCAGGCACTCGTCCTTGCAGCGGTTGCCCGCCTCCATGTGGAAAATGGGAATGTGCAGCCGCTTGGCACCGATGACGGAAAGGCAGCTGTTGGTATCCCCCAGCACCAGCACGGCGTCCGGCCGGATGGCCGCCATCAGCTTGTAGCTCTGGGCGATGATGTTGCCCATGGTCTCGCCCAGGTCCGCGCCCACGGCGTCCATGTACACCTCCGGGTCCTTCAGCTCCAGGTCGTGGAAAAACACGCCGTTCAGGTTGTAGTCATAGTTCTGCCCGGTGTGGGCCAGGATCACGTCAAAATACTTCCGGGTCTTGTTGATCACCGCCGCCAGTCGGATGATCTCCGGCCGGGTGCCCACGATGATGAGCAGCTTTAATTTGCCGTTGTTCTGAAACGACACCTTGCTGTAATCTGCCATACGCTCCTCCTTATATTCTCTCTCGCATCCAATCGATATCCTGCTTGACTTCCTTGGCCGGCACCCCGGCGATCACGCAGTTCGGGTGCTCATACGCCCTGCACAGCAGGGAGCCGGCGCCCACCACGCAGTCCCGGGGCACCTGAGTCCCCTTGAGCATGGTGACCTTGGTGCCCACCCAGACGTGGTCGCCGATTCCGATGGACCGGGAAGGGTTGATCCGCTCCATGGTACCCTTGCGCAGGACGGTATGGGAATCTCCCGTGCGCAGCTCGATCTTGCTGGAAAAAATGCATTCCTCGCCGATGGTGATCTTTGTCCCCTCGATGGCGGCCAGCTGAATTTCCCCGAACAGGGTGGTGTGGTAGCCGATCTCGATGCGGTTGTGGTCGCCCTCGATGCAGAAGCAGGCCTGGGTACAGGAGACCCGGTCGCCCAGGCGGATGGTGTTGTGGCTGCCATAGATATAGATCTCGCAGCGCTCCAGGGTGGACAGGTCGCCGATGATAATTTCATTGTCCGTCCCGCCGCTGACGATCCGGCACTTTTTCAGCATGGTAACCCCGGTGGAAAGCTTCACCTTTCCCTTGATGGAATTGTTGAATGGGAGGTGATTATATACGTTCAGCATAGCCGAAAAGGCGGTGTGATGCTTTTTCAGCAGCGCAATCAACTTATCTCTGTCCATATCAGACACACTCCTGGAAGGTATCCGGGTGGGCGGGGTCAAATATTTCGTTGCAGGTCATCACCGTGACCAGATTCTCCGTCTGGGACAGGTTAATGATGTTGTGCGTCCAGCCGGGGATCATGTAGACCGATTCGATTTTATCCCCGGAAACCTCAAACTCCACCGTCTCGCCGGTGTTAATGTTGCGCTCCTGGATCAGGGCATGGCCGGACACCACAATGAATTGCTCCCACTTGCTGTTGTGCCAGTGCTGCCCCTTGGTGACGCCGGGGCGGCTGATGTTCACGGACACCTGGCCGCAGTCCGCCGTGTGCAGCAGCTCTGTGAAGGAGCCGCGGCTGTCGGCATTCATTTTCAGCGCGTATTTGAACCGATCCGTGGGCAGATAGGTCAGATACAGGGAATAGAGCTTCTTGGCAAAGGAGCCCTCCGGCATTTTGGGCATCAGCAGCGTGGCAGGCTGGGCCTTGAATTGCTGAAGCAGATCCACGATTTCGCCCAGGGTGACCTTATGGGTCACGGGCACGCAGCAGTAGCGGCCATTCTCTTTCAGGACTGTTTCCACGCCGTCAAACTCACAGTGCTGCTCCCTGCCCTCCAGCAGGTCAAACATGCCCTCCACCAGGTCGTCGATGTACAATAGCTCCAGCTCCGTGCTGCGGTCGTTCACCGTAAAGGGCTGATCGTTGGCCACCGCCCAGCAGAAGGTGCTCACGGCGCTGTTGTACTTGGGGCGGCTGTGACCCATCAGGTTGGAAAAGCGGTATACCGCCACCTTTGCGCCGGTTTCCTCCGCGTAGCGGAAGAACAGCTCCTCCCCCGCCTTTTTGCTGCGGCCGTATTCGCTGTCGCCGAAGCGGCCGGAAAGGGTGGCCTGAATGGAGGAGGACAGCATAATGGGCGCCTTATTGCCGTGCCTTTTCAGGCAGCACAGCAGATCGGAGGCGAAACCGAAATTCCCCTTCATGAAGTCCTCCGGTTTTTCCGGCCGGTTCACCCCCGCCAGGTTGAACACGAAGTCCGCCCTGCGGCAGTAATCATCCAGGTCCTGGGGGGCAGACTGGAGATCGTATTCAAAGATCTCCCCAATGTGCAAGTCAGGGCGGGTACGGTTCTTGCCGTCGCGCAGGTTTTTCAGATTGTTCACCAGGGCGGTCCCCACCATGCCCCTGGCGCCGGTTACCAGAATATTCATCGCAAGCTCCTCAGTTGTGCCGGATCCCGGCAAGCTCCTCGCGCACATAGTCGGTGGTCAAAATCTTCTTAACGGTGCCCTCCACATCCAGGCGGGTGGTGTTGTGGCTGGTGTAGGATTCCTCCGCCTGGGTGAGCACCTGCCCCTGGACGAAGAATTTATCATAGTTCAGGTCCCGGCTGTCCGCCGCCACCCGGAAATAGTTGCCCATGTCCTCGCTGCGCAGCCGCTCCTCCCGGGTCATCAGGGTCTCGTACAGCTTTTCGCCATGGCGGGTGCCGATGATATTGGTGCCGGTATCGCCAAAGAGCTGCTGCACCGCCTTTGCCAGGTCGCCGATGGTGGAGGCATCCGCCTTCTGGATGAACAGGTCGCCGGGGTTGGCATGCTCAAAGGCGAATTTCACCAGATTCACCGCCTCGTCCAGGTTCATCAGGAAGCGGGTCATGTTGGGGTCGGTGATGGTGATGGGGTTTCCGGCGTGGATCTGGTCGATGAACAGCGGGATAACGCTGCCCCGGCTGCACATCACGTTGCCGTAGCGGGTGCAGCAGATGGTGGTGTCCCCCCGCTCCGCCGCCACCCGGGCGTTAGCATAGATCACGTGCTCCATCATGGCCTTGGAGATGCCCATGGCGTTGATGGGATAGGCCGCCTTGTCCGTGGACAGGCACACCACCCGCTTGACCCTCCCCTCCACGGCGGCGCGGAGCAGATTGTCCGTCCCCTCCACGTTGGTTTTCACCGCCTGCATGGGGAAAAATTCACAGGAGGGCACCTGCTTCAGGGCCGCCGCGTGAAAAATGTAATCCACGCCCGGCACTGCGTCCCGAATGGACTGGGGATCGCGGACGTCGCCGACATAGAATTTGACCTTTTGGGCGCTGTCGGGGTGGGTCGCCTGAAGCTGATGGCGCATGTCATCCTGCTTCTTCTCGTCCCGTGAAAAAATGCGGATCTGTCCGATATCCGTATCCAGAAAATGCTTCAGCACCGTATTGCCGAACGAACCGGTCCCGCCGGTGATCAGCAGCGTCGCGCCAGAAAATGCAGACATATGTGTCTCTCCTTTACTGTTTTGGCCGCAATGCACCTATTATCGTTTTATTATAGCACCGAATGGTCTGCCTGTCCACAGAAAATAAAAAAGCAATCCAAAAACCACGTCTTTTCTGCCCTTTCCCATCTTTCAAGGAAGTGCCGGATCGATTGTCCGCTGTTGGAGGCTGGTCTTGCCGATTGACCCAGCGCCTCCCTAAGATTTCTTGAAGGCCCTTGCGCTTCACCGCGTTTTGCTGTAAAATACCTCTGGTATGATTTGCAAGAGAAAGGACGTGCTTCCTGTATGATAAAGGCTGACATTTCCAACGTGTGGGGAAGTGTTGAATTTGGGGACCTGATGGCCATTGAGAAGGAGGTATCCTCCGCCCACGCCTGTCTGGACGACGGCAGCGGGGCGGGCGGGGCGCACCTGGGATGGATGGCGCTGCCCACCCGGGAAGCCAGCACCGAGCTGTCCCGCATTCAGAAGACGGCGCAGGCGCTGCGCCGCGACTCCAATGTGCTGGTGGTGGTGGGTGTCGGCGGCTCCTGCCTCGGCTCCCAGGCCGCAATCGAGCTGCTCCAGGGGCAGCAGCGCAACCTGGGACGGAGCCGGAAGGGAGACCCGCAGATCTTCTACGCAGGCAGCAGTCTGAGCACCCGGCAGTGGAACGAGCTGGTGCGGCTGCTGGACGACCGGGACTTTTCCGCCATTATCATCTCCAAATCCGGCGTCACCACTGAGCCGGCCATTGCCACCCGGGCGCTGCGGTGGATGCTGGAGCGCAAATACGGCACCGACGGAGCCAGGGAGCGCATCGTGGCCATCACAGACCCCATCAAGGGGGCGCTGCGGCAGATGGCCCAGGAAGAGGGCTGGCAGGCCTTTCCCATCCCCCCCAGCGTGGGCGGGCGGTACTCGGTGCTTAGCCCGGTGGGGCTGCTGCCCATGGCCGCGGCAGGGCTGGACATCCAGCGGATCCTCTCCGGCGCGGCGCAGGCAATGGAGGACTATGATCTGCGCTCCTATGAAAATCCCGTCTGGCTCTATGCCGCCATTCGGAATCTGATGTGCCGCCACGGGAAGGCCATTGAGCTTCTGAGCAGCTTTGAGCCGGATTTCCAGGCCTTCGGTGCCTGGTGGCAGCACCTGTTTGCCGAGTCCGAGGGCAAGCAGGGCAAGGGGCTCTTCCCCACCGCCGCCCAGTTCACCGCCGACCTGCACACCCTGGGGCAGCTGCTCCAGCAGGGCAGGCGCAATCTCTTTGAGACCATGCTCCGCTTCGACCCGCCGGAGCAGCGCTGCGTCATCGGCACCGATGTAAAAAACCTGGATCAGCTGAATTACCTGGCCGGGAAAACTCTGGACGAGGTGGACGAGGCCGCCTACCTGGGCACGGTGGCCGCCCACGCAGGCGGCGGCGCGCCGGTCATCACCATGGACTGCGGCGTGCTGAATGAGGAAAAGGTGGGAGAGCTTTTCTATTTTATGGAGCTTTCCTGTGCCATTTCCGCATATATTTTAGGGGTAAATCCCTTCGATCAGCCCGGTGTAGAGGAATACAAGCGCAATATGTTTCAGCTTTTGGGAAAGCCCGGCTTTGAGAATCTGTAAACATATTTAAAATTGACAAAAATATAGTTGCAAATTTTTTCGATTCCTGTTAGAATGATACTAAGCCAACTACTCTGGCATAGCAAAGGAGGATATTCCGATGATTCATGTTATTCTGGGCCTGAAGGGCTCCGGCAAAACCAAAAAGCTGATCGACAGCATCAACGCAGCCGTGGCGCAGGCCAGCGGCGATGTGGTGTGCATCGAATACGGCAAGAAGCTTACCTATGACGTTACCTACAAGGTTCGCCTGGTGGATTCCCAGGAGTACGGCATCCAGTCCGCCGAGATGCTCAAGGGCTTCCTGAGCGGTATGCACGCAGGTAACTTTGATATTACCCACGTGTTTATCGACAACCTGTACAAGACCATCGGTCACGATCTGTCTGCCGCCGAGGATTTCATTGCCTGGGCCGCCAAGTTCGCCGCCGACAACAACATGGAGATCACCGTTACATTGTCTGAGGACCCCGCCAACATCTCCGAGGGCATCAAGCAGTATCTGTAACTTACCATTCAAAAGCGCCGCTGCAAAATCCGCAGCGGCGCTTTTCATTTTGCTTCGCTGTTCTCTCTACCGCAGTCCGGCCATGCACATGATGGACTCGATGGGCAGCGTCAGCACCGGCTGCACATCCGCCGGCGCTCCCGGCGCATCGGAGGTGGCGCAGGTCACGCCGTCCTCCGAGATCGTTACATACAGCCTTTCCTGCGCGGCGTCATAATAGAAGGATGCCTCCGCCAGGATGGTATCGTCTTTGGCCATTGCTCTGACGGTAAAGAGCACCGCCCGGTTCTCCGCGCCGGAAAGCTGCGCGATATCCCCGCCTGTGAAGATCCATTCTCCGGCGTGCAGCACAGAACCGTCTGCGTTTTCGCACACCAACGAGGAGCCGGTGGTGCGCAGACCGATGGCGCTGATGTCACTGCGCTCCAGCCGGACATACACGCCGCGTTTCCCGTCCGCAGACGCATCCTCCGCCGCTGTCCGTTCGGTGCACCCCGTCAGCAAAAGGGCGGTGAGCAAGGCCGTCACGCTTAAAATTGCCGCTATTATTTTTCTTCATTTACTCTCCATTCCCTGCGCAGCAGCCGGTATTCCAGGCGGGTCTTCATTTTCCCGTCGTGCCACTCGTAGTCGACGTGTTCCGCTTCCTTGATCAGTCCATTCTTCTGCATGACCCGCTCGGAGCCTCTGTTTTCCGCCAGGCAGCCGGTGGTCACCCGGTACACGCCGTTCTGTGTAAAGGCGTATCTCAGCACCGCCGCCAATGCCTCCGTGGTGTAGCCCCTGCCCCAGAAGGCCGGATAGGTAAAGTATCCCAGATGGACAAGCTTGCCCACAGGCGTATCGGCCTCCACCGTATAGCCGATGCCGCCGACCTGCTCATGGTTTCTCTTCAACTCCATGTGCAGAAAATAAAACCGCCGGTTTGCTGACGCCATATCCGACAGGACTGCCGCAAAGTCCCGCTCCGCCTCATCGAAGGAATGCAGCTGAATGTCCTGCAAATAGTACATTGTCTTCGCATCCATCTTCAGCCTGCAATACTGCTCCAGATCGTCCGCCGTATAGTCCCTTAAAATGAGCCTTTCCGTTTCCAATCTGATCATCTTTTCCATCAGCGTCAGCCCTTTGCTTTTCCGGGCCGCCATCCGTTCCAGTGGATGCGTTCCTTTACATCAATGTCCTTCTGCTTTATCACCGGCGCGTCCGGCTTCGGCCTGCCGATGCCGATGAAGCAGGGCATGAAATACTCGTTCGGAAAATCCAGCACGTTTCTGGCATATTCGGCCTCCTGGTTCAGCGGAATGCGGAGCGTACAGCCGTAGCCCTCCGCCGTTGCGGCCAAGAAAATATTTTCAATGCTGCACCAGATCGATGCAAAGCCATTCAGGTGGGACAGGTTCTCCGGGTGAAGAATGTCCGTTTTCTGCTTCAGCAGCGGAATTACCACCACCGAGGCATCCAGCAGCATCCGATGCTGCTTGGGCACGGCATCCCTGTACGCGGCCTGCTGCTCCGGGTCACTCAGGTTCCAGTCCTTCAGCAGCTGCGCCATGTCGCTGTCGGAGATCCCCTTGGGAATGATCTGAAGCAGGCTTCTTACGGTCTCCCGGTCCCGGATCACGATGTAATGCCAATCCCTCATGTGGTCGTTCGTTGGTGCCTTCAGTCCGGCCGCAATGATCCTCTCGACGGTTTCATCGGGTATGATCTCATTTTCAAAATCCCGGACCGTTCTTCTTTTTTCAATGACCTGATAAAATTCCATTTTCCCATTCCTTTCTTCTGTACACCCTGTTTCCAAATAAAAAACGACGCAATGCGTGATTACCTGGACTGTGATCTGCACTGCGTCTGTGCGTCTGGCATCTCAAAACTTTAATACATATCGAACGATATGCTTCAAGCATTATATACCAATCAGCCGCGCTTGTCAATAGGAATCTTTTCGATTCCGCACCTGCACGACAATTGCGCGGTGTTGCCCTAAATTTGTTATTGCAATCGGAGGCTTATTTCCCTATAATAGAATAGATATATTATGTGATTAAGGAGAGACAAAGAAGACAGTATGGAAAACAAGACCATTCCCCAGGAGCTTCAGGAAAACAAAATGGGTGTCATGCCCATTGGCAAGCTGCTGTTCAACATGGCCCTGCCCATGATCATTTCCATGATCGTGCAGGCGCTGTACAATGTGGTGGACAGCATTTATGTATCCCAGGTGTCCGAGAGCGCCGTTACCGCGCTGTCGCTGGCCTTCCCGGTGCAGAATATGCAGATTGGCTTTGGCCTTGGAATCGCCGTGGGCGTCAACTCCCTGCTGTCCAAGAGCCTGGGTGAAAAGAATCAGGAGGCCGCGAATTATGCCGCGGGCAACGGCATTTTCCTGGTCATCATCGCCGTGGCGCTGTTCATGCTGTTCGGCGTTTTCGGCGCGCGGCCCTATTTCGAGATGCAGTCCACCGTAGAAGAAACGGTGGAGGGCGGCATTGCCTACACCAGCATCTGCTGCGTTCTTACTTTGGGCTGCTTTGCTCAGATGCTGGGGGAGCGGCTGCTGCAATCCTCCGGCCGGACGGTGTACACCATGATCAGCCAGTCCACCGGTGCGGTGATCAACATTATTCTTGACCCCATCTTCATCCACGGTTGGCTGGGCCTCCCCGCCATGGGCGTGGCCGGCGCGGCCATTGCCACAGTGATTGGCCAGTGGATCGCCGCCGGAATGTGCCTGTTCTTCAATCTGCGCTTCAACCCGGATGTGCAGCTGGGGCTGAAATACATCCGTCCCCGGGCGCAGACGCTGAAGCCGATCCTGGCGGTAGGCATCCCCACACTGGTGATGAACAGCATCGGCTCGGTGATGAATTTCGGCATGAACCAGATCTTCCAGGGCTTCCAGGAGACCGCCACCGGCGTGTTCGGCATCTATTACAAGCTGCAAAGCTTCTTCTTTATGCCCCTGTTCGGCACCAACAATGCCACCATTTCCATCATCGCCTACAACTACGGCGCCCGCAAGCCGGAGCGCATGACGAAAACGCTGCGCCTTGCCCTGGTCACCGGGCTGTGCTTCATGCTCTTCGGCCTGACCGTCTTCCAGCTGGTGCCGGAGGCGCTGCTGGGGCTGTTCAACCCCTCGGATGAATTCCTGCGCATGGGCATAAAGGCGCTGCGCATTGTCAGCATCCACTTTCCCATCGCCACCGTGGGCATTATGCTGGGTGCCAGCTTCCAGGCGCTGGGCAACGGCATCTATTCCACCATTGTGTCCCTGTGCCGCCAGCTGCTGGTGCTGCTGCCTGCGGCCTATCTGCTGAGCCTGACCGGCAATGTGGACAACGTATGGTGGAGCTTCCCCATTGCCGAGGTGGTCAGCGCTCTGGTCACCCTGATCCTCTATCGGCGGCTGTATCTGGCAAAGATCAAGCCGCTCATTGCGTAAAGGAGCGTATCACATGATGAAAAAGCCGCATCTGCGCCTCTTGTCCGTCCTGCTTGCCGCCGCGCTGCTCATTGGCTGCGTTCCCGCCCGGGCATCCGCTCTGGGCCTTTTGGACTGGCTTTTTTCCGACGATGAGGAGGTCAAAAAGCCGACAGGAGACTCCGTCACGCCTTTCTCCGAAATGGTGTACACCCGGCCGGATCTGGATGAATTGCAGGCGCTGCTGGATACCGTCACCGCCCGCGCCCAGACGAAGAACGCCGTCTCCGTTCTGGAGGGCGTGTATGATTTCTACGATGCCTACGACTGGATCTATACCAACGCCACCCTGGCGGACATCCATTACAGCGCAAACCTGAGCGACGACTACTGGGAGGAGGAGAACAACTTCTGCACCACCGCGCTCAACGAGGCGGACCAGATGCTCACCTCCCTGTATACCACCCTGGCCGCCTCCCCCTGCCGGGGCAAGCTGGAGAATGCCTTCTTCGGCGAAGGCTTCTTTGAAGACTACGACGGTGACGGCAACGGGATTTCGGACGAAAAGCTGCTGGAGCTGGTGAACCGGGAAAGTGAACTGATCAGCCAGTACTATACCCAGGTCTCCAAATCCAACACTCTGCTCGGCTCCTTCTTTCCGCCCTACAAAGCCATGGCCCAGACGATGGTGGACCTGATCCGCGTACGCAACGAGCTTGCGTCCTGCCTGGGCTTTGACTCCTACGAGGAATATGCCAACGTCTATCTCTATGCCCGGGACTACACCCCGGAGCAGATGTCACAATGCCTGGATGAGATCCAGCAGAAGCTTGTTCCTCTGTATGTGGATGTCTTTTACGACGTAGCCGAACGCGATTGCAGCGAGGAGGACACCTATGAATACGTCCGCAAGCTTGCAAACGCCATCGGCGGCACCGTGCTGGATGCCTTTGAGCTGATGGATCAGGCCGGGCTTTACGACATTGCACAAAGCAGCGACAAATTCAATTCCTCCTTTGAAACGTACCTGACCAGCTACGGCGAGCCGTTCGTTTTCATGAACGCCGGGGGAGACGCCTTTGACCAGCTGACCTTTGCCCATGAATTCGGCCACTTCTGCAATGACTACGCCCTTGGCTACAAAAGCAGCAGCATCGACGTCGCCGAAATTTTCTCCCAGGCCATGGAGTACCTGTCCCTGGTTTACGTCACGGACTACGACGATCTGCCCCGCCTGAAAATAGTGGACAGTCTGTGCACCTACGTGGAGCAGGCCTGCTACGCCAAATTTGAGCAGGAGATGTACCTGATCCCGGAGGAGGAGCTGTCCGTGGAGGCGCTCTTTGACCTGTATGAACGCATCGCCACAGACTACGGTTTTGCCAGCGGCGATTACTTCGACCGCCGGGACTTCGTCACCGTTACCCATTTCTTCACCAGTCCCATGTATGTCTTCAGCTATATCATCTCCAACGACGCCGCCATGCAAATCTATCAGCTGGAGCTGGAAAGCCCCGGCGCGGGCCTTGACTGTTACCTGGACAATCTGGACAACGAAGAGGGCTATTTCCTGGCCTTTCTGGAAAGCGCCGGACTGGAAAGCCCCTTTACCGGCGGCTATGTAGACGATCTTGCTCGAACCTTCCAGCGTCTTTTCCGGCAGGAGGCCTCCGGCTTCGACTATTTCACCGCCCGGGAGGGCGACGCCGCCTGATACATATTTCCGTCCCCCGGCGGATACACTATCCCCGAGGTGAGAGAAATGAAAGAGGAAGAAAAGAAAAAGCCCGCCTGGGAAATGGTAGACCCCAAGCCCCCCATCATCCAATCCGGCCCCACCCAAAAGCGCCAGTAAAAAATCGAGCCTATACCAGGCTCGATTTTTTACTGCTCATCCCTTTGGGATGGGATGGGTCTGAATGTATTCGTCCAGGATGTCCGCTGCCTGGGCGACCAGGCGGGTGCAGGGGCGGGATTTGTAAAACCCTGCCGTGCGGGGGGTGGGGTTGGGGTCGGAGGGGGGATTTTTCAGGATCTCCCGGCAAATGATGCTGTGCTCCTTTTCCCGGAATTTTCCGGCCAGGGTCTGCACCAGCTGATAGTGGCGGCGTTTGCTCTCGTCGTCCCCCGGGGTCTCATAGCCATACAGCAGTCCGGCCACCAGCAGCATGCCGCTGACCGCGCCGCAGACCTCCCGCATGCGGCCCATACCGCCGCCGAAGGAGCTGGCCAGCCGCGCCGCGTTCCGCGGAGTCAGGCCGGTAACGTCGCAGAAGGCCACCACCACCGACTGGGAGCAGTTGTAGCCCTGCAAAAACAGCTCCGCCGCTCTCTTTCCGTGGGCCGTCTCCATCAGACCGTCACCAACTCATAGCTGTCCTCACCCAGGCCGATCTTCTTGCCGTGCTCGATCTGCGATCTCCAGTCGGAGATGGGGAAATCGGCGGTGAAGTGATCCAGGCCGGGCTTTGTCATTTTCTCCAGGCGGCTGCCGGGGTTCACCGGCTGGCGGTTCACCGCGTCGGCGCAGGCCAGGTCCAGGGCTACCGGGTCAAAGGAGGCAAACATACCCACATCGGGCACGATGGGCAGGTCGTTCTCCGGGTGGCAGTCGCAGTAGGGGCTGACATCCCGCACCAGGCTGATGTGGAAATTGGGCCGCCCGTCCACCACGGCCTTGGCATATTCCACCATCTTGTAGTTCAGCATCCGCACGGCGTCTCCATGGCTGTGGTAAATTGCCTCCATGGGGCACACATCCACGCAGCGGCCGCAGCCCATACAGTTGACCCAGTTGATGTGCATTTTCCCCGTTTCCTCATCGATCTGCGGGCCGTCGTGGGCGCAGATGTTGGCGCAGGCGCCGCAGGCCACGCACTTTTCCGGGTCTACCGTGGGGCGGCCGTCGCTGTGCATATCCCGCTTACCCTGATTGGAGCCGCAGCCCATGCCCAGGTTCTTAATGGCCCCGCCGAAGCCCGCATCCTCGTGGCCCTTGAAATGGTTCAGGGAGATGACGATATCCGCGTCCATGATGGCCCGGCCGATCATGGCATTCTGTACGTATTCGCCGCCGCGCACCGGCACGGCCACCTCGTCAGTGCCCTTCAGGCCATCGGCAATGATCACATGGCAGCCGGTGGAATAGGGGGTGAAGCCATTGATATAGGCCGTCTCCAGATGATCCAGAGCGTTCTTGCGGGAGCCGACATACATGGTGTTGGCATCCGTCAGAAAGGGCTTGCCGCCCAGATCCTTGACCAGATCCACCACCACCCTGGCATAGCCGGGACGCAGATAGGCCATGTTGCCCAGCTCGCCAAAGTGGATCTTAATGGCCACATACTTGTCCTTAAAATCGATTTTGTCCATCCCCGCCGACAGCAGCAGCCGTGCCAGCTTCTGCGGAATGGTCTCCCCGCCGGAGGTACAGAAGGACGTAAAATAAACCTTGGGTGTCATGGATGTTCCTCCTAAAGTGTGATGGTTCCAGTTTATCTGAGAACGGGAAATTTGTCAAGGTTACATACGCCTTACACAAAAAAGAGCAGAACATCCCTCGCGGGAGAATTCTGCTCTTTGATTCATAGGGCTTTGGAATGCATCATGCAGGCTGGAATGTGCGCATTTCACGTCCGCCAGAATTGCCGATCATCCCGGTCAGGTATGCGCCGACGGCATCTTCGTCTGCATCCGATACACTGTGGGTGAGGACAAACGCGGCAAGCTCTCTCTGGGCTGCGGCATCCAGTCCCTGAATGCCCACCAGCACTCGTTCAAAAGCCACTGTTGCATCAGGGCTTATTTGACCAATATGGAGCTCCGTCAGCGTCTGCCGGAAAATGCAGTCTGCATCCTCCGCCGACAGCAAAAGGGTATAAGCAGGGGATACCTGGAAACTCGTCTGAACGGAAGCAGCGGAAATTCCAATTGCGCCCGCATCTTCTTCCCAGGCATAGCCCAACGCGCAGACATCACCCAGGGTCATCCCAGCAGAGAGAATATGATTTTCGTAGGCACGAATAGAAACGGGCTGATCCGCAGGAATCTGCGTACACATCTTAATTATACGCTAGTCAATGTACATAAACATAAAAGGTATAATTGCATGCGCTGCAATAGTATGTCCATTCCAGATAATATCTTCCCTCTTCAAGCGGCGTTTTGGTTATACCCATATAACTCACGGTATCATATGCGCCGCAATACGGGCAAATGGAATGACCCCGTGTCATCCTTATCCTGTACCGTAATTATATTTTTTCTACGTTTTGTGTCAACAACTTTCGGCATATAAACGTTCACAAATATTCCCCGTTTTTTGTAACACTTGTCTACATCATGTCAAATTAAGATATTACCCCTTGGCATAAACACTTATCAGCTCTTTTTTCCTTGCCACCATAATAAGGGCAATCCAAGTCTTTTCCTTTCATGATTATCACAGATTTGGCAAGACTAAAGAAATGGTGCCGCAAAAGCAGCACCATTTCTTTTTGGTAATGAAATTACTTGCCGGCGTTGGCAATCTGAGCGGCGACCTCGGCGGCGAAGTCATCAACCTTCTTCTCGATGCCCTCGCCCTTGACGAAGTGGATGGCGTCAACAAACTTGACCTTGCCGCCCAGCTTCTTGGCCGCGTCGGCAATGTAGCCTTCCACGCTGCCCTGGAACAGGTCGCTGCGGACAAAGTCCTGCTGCAGCAGGCAGTTGTCCTTGTAGAAAGCGTTCAGCTTACCGGCCGCGATCTTCTCCTTGACCTGAGCGGGCTTGGAGGCCATCTTGGGATCGTTGTCCATCAGAGCGACCTGAACCTGCATCTCGTGGTCCACATCAGCCTGGGGAACCAGGGTCTTGTCCCAGTACTTGGGGTTCATGGCCGCAATCTGCATGGCCACGTTCTTGCCGATCTCGGTGGCGTCGATGCCGCCCTCCACAGCCAGGTTCACCAGAACGCCGTGGGTACCGCCTGCATGGACGTAGGCGACGGAGGTGTTCTCGGGGAAGCGGGCAAAGCGGCGGATCTGCATGTTCTCACCGATGGACATGACCTTCTCCTGCATGATCTCAGTGACGGTCAGGCTGGAGTTGGGATAGGTGCAGGCCTTCAGGGCGTCCACATCGGCGGGGTTCTGCTTGGCGACCACCACGGCCAGGTTCTTCACCAGATCCATAAAGGCATCGGTCTTGGCGGCAAAGTCGGTCTCGGAGTTCACTTCGATGGCAACGCCCACGCCGTCCACCACGGTGGCGTAAGCAACGCCCTCGGCGGCAATGCGGTCGGCCTTCTTGGCGGCCTTGGCCAGGCCCTTCTCACGCAGCCAGTCCACAGCCTTGTCCATATCGCCGTCGGTGGCCTGGAGCGCCTTCTTGCAGTCCATCATGCCGACGTTGGTCATTTCACGGAGCTTCTTAACATCCTGAGCAGTAAAAGCCATTTTGATATCCTCCTGATTCGATATATTTATTCAGCGGCGGCTTCTTCGGCGGCGGGAGCAGCCTCTTCGGCAGCCGCATCCTCGCCCTGGCGGCCCTCGATGGCGGCGTTGGCCATGGCGGAGGCGATCAGGCGGATGGCGCGGATGGCATCATCGTTGCCGGGGATCACGTAGTCGATCTCGTCGGGATCGCAGTTGGTATCCACGATGGCCACGATGGGGATATTCAGCTTGCGGGCCTCGGCAATGGCGTTGCGCTCCTTGCGGGGGTCAACGATAAACAGCGCGGCAGGCAGCTTCTTCATTTCCTTCACGCCGCCCAGGTACTTCTCCAGCTTCTCGATCTCGCCCTGGTGCTTGATGACTTCCTTCTTAGGCAGCATGGCAAAGGTGCCGTCCTCTTCCATCTTTCTCAGCTGAGCCAGACGGTCGATCCGGGTGCGCATGGTGCGGAAGTTGGTCAGCATGCCGCCCAGCCAGCGGGCATTGACATAGTAACCGCCGCAGCGGGCAGCCTCTTCCTTGATGGCATCCTGGGCCTGCTTCTTGGTGCCGACGAACAGCACATTGCCGCCGTTGGCGGAAATGTCACGGACGAAGTTATAGGCCTCCTCCAGCTTCTTCACGGTCTTCTGCAGGTCGATGATGTAGATCCCGTTGCGCTCAGTGTAGATGTAGGGAGCCATTTTGGGGTTCCAGCGGCGGGTCTGGTGACCGAAGTGAACACCGGCCTCCAGCAGTTGCTTCATAGATACGACAGCCATTTTTTCATTTCTCCTTTTGTTTTTCCTCCACCCCGATCATCCCGCGCTGCCCGCCCGAAAAGGGGCACTTGGGGGCGCGATCCCCGGGTGTGTGGTTTTGATTCGGCGGGCAAAGCCCACGCTGAGGTATTATACCCGATTTCTCTTTGAATTGCAACAGTTTTTTGAAATTTTTTCCTGATTTATCCGTCAATTCTCCGTCAAATCCAGAAATGACTTTTGACGAAAACGCCAACAGCGCCGCATGCTATTTCCGCAGCGGCATGCCGCCCCTGCGCCGCTTGACCCGGCAGTCGTCGGGCTTGGTATCCACCAGCACGATGTCCGGGCCGATGTGGCAGATGCACTTCCAAGGGATCACAAAATCGTCTCCCCGGCCCACCACGCCGAAGTACCGGCAGGGGCCGGGGACGACCAGGGCGCACACCGTCCCCTCGGGCACCTCCACCAGCACATCCTCCACAAAGCCCAGCCGCCGCCCGTCCTTGATGCAGATGACCTCCTTGCATTGCAGCTGGGTAAATTTCATGCTCATTGCCCCATCCCCCATTCCTTTTGGGACAGCGTATGCGGCACTCCCGGCAGAAATGACTACATCACGCTTTTGCGCATGGCTCCGATGGCGCCCTTTTCCAGGCGGGATACCTGAGCCTGGCTGATGCCCAGCACATTGGCCACCTCGATCTGGGTCTTTCCGTCGTAAAACCGCAGGGAGAGGATCTGCTTTTCCCGGTCGTTCAGCGCCCGGAAGGCATTGCGCAGGGCGATATGCTCCATCCAGCTGTGCTCGGTGTTGCGGTTGTCCATCACCTGATCCATTACCGTCAGCGGATCGCCCCCATCGGAATAAACCGGGTCAGACAGGCTCACCGGGGCGGATACCGCGTCCAGCGCCTGACTCACCTCCTCGATGGGCAGCGACAGCTCCTTTGCGACCTCCTCCAGACTTGGCTCCCGCCCCAGGGCAGCCGTCATGCTCTCCTTGCATTGCAGCACCCGGTAGGCCACGTCCCGGATGGAGCGGGAGACCCGGATGGCGGAATTGTCCCGCAGATACCGGCGCACCTCTCCGGCGATCATGGGCACGCCGTAGGTGGAAAAGCGCACGTTTTTTGTGGGGTCGAAGTTGGAAATGGCCTTCATCAGACCGATGCACCCCACCTGAAACAGATCGTCCGGACATTCGCCCCGCTTGTCAAAGCGCTGGATGACCGAGAGGACCAGCCGCAGATTTCCCTCAATCAGCCTTTGGCGGGCCCGCTCGTCCCCCTCCTTGACCCGGCGAAGGAGAGCTTCCGTTTCTGTCTGAGTCAAAACCGTCAGACGGGATGTGTTCACGCCGCAGATATCTACCTTGCCCTGCATAGTGCTCCTCCTGATGAAAATATTGACATGGGGCAGCGCCGCCGTGACCCGCAGACGCAATTGCGCGGCGCTGCCATAGACAAGTATTTCCAATGCTGCCTCAATCATACATTTTCCGCCCTTCCCGCCGCCGCGCAGCGGGGCGCTTCGGCTTGGATATAATTCACAAAATTTCGGGGGCGTTTTCCCGGGTGCAAGGGGTGTCGGCAGATTTTCTCCGGGAATGCGGAACTTTTTCGGCGGGATCACGGCATGGACGGTGTATTTCCATCAGGTTGCGTTATGGGCTTGCCGGACCGCGGGAGCATCAAAAAAATTTGTTTTCCGGCCATGACGCGGCTCTGTGTAAACAGCCGGAATACCTGTTGATAACTATGAGTTTTCCACATTCTCCACAGAGTTTTCCACAGGAGTTGTCCACAGCGCTTTTCAAACTTTTTTGCCGGCCTCAATTGACATAAAATAGTTACAGTTTCTTCATTTTTGTTTCCATTTTTAACATTTTGTAATTTTTAACCATAGTGCTTCCTTTGTGCAAAAATTTCCCTCTTGACACGGCATCATCAGCGCAGGGCCGCACCCACCTTGCCGCCAACAGGGGAAGAACTTTTTTCAAAAAAGGGGTTGATTTTAGGCCACAGAGCCGCTATAATAAGTTGTCGTATGAATTTATATCGATAGGAGGTGGAAATCCATGCCCAACATCAAGTCCTCTAAGAAGGATGTCCTTTCTTCCAAGATTGCTTACGAGAACAACAAGGCCAATAAGTCTGCGCTGAAGACCTCCCTGAAGAAGTTCGACGCTGCTCTGGTCGGCGGTGACAAGACCGCGGCCGAGGCTGCCTACAAGACTGCCGTCAAGGCGGTTGACCAGGCTGTGAACAAGGGTCTCCTGCACAAGAACAACGCTGCCCGGAAGAAGAGCAGCATGACCCTGAAGCTGAACAAGCTGGCCTGATTTCTCTGAAAATATCTCCTTCCGAGCCTGGCTTGGAGGGAGTTTTTTCATTATACGGCGCTTTGCGCAAAACGGAGGTAACCAGTGGAATCGGAAATGAACGTGATCAGCTTTTACGAAAGCGGCCGCCAGACGCATTGGCTGGCGGAAATAGGAAAATCCGACTGGCGCGGGGGCGCGCTTCTATACACGCTTTTGCGCGACGGCACCTTTTTTGATGCCTGCGGCGCAGGGGCAAGGGTGCTGCTGCTGACCCAGGGAGACCGGCTGATCTCCTTTTGCACCTATGTAGAAAGGGACGATATTCCCTCCGATCTGAAGCCCTGGATGGGATTTGTCTATACCTTTCCCCAGTATCGGGGACATCGGTACATGCAGTTGCTGTTTGATGAGGTGACGCGCCTCGCAAGGCAGGAGCACGTCTCCAAAGTGTATATTTCAACAGGTGAGAAGGGGCTGTACGAAAAATACGGCTGCAAGTTCATCGGGGAAATGCCTAATAAAAGCGGCGTTCCTGCCCGCATTTACGCCAAGGAGATCCCCTCCGCCTAGGGAACATCGATCAAAAGAGGTGAAGTTATGGCAAAGCTGTCCGATCCCATTACCATGCTGCGGGGCATCGGTCCGGCCAAGGCAAAGCTGTTTCAGGCGCTGAACATTTTCACGCTGGAGGATCTGATCTGCCATTTTCCCCGGGGCTACGAGGATCGCACCCGGCTGATCCCCCTTGGTGAGCTGGAAGCGGACAAGCCCGCCTGCTTCCGGGCCATGGTGATGAGCACCCCCCGGACCCACCACATCCGTCAGGGGCTCGACCTGACCAAGGTGACGGTGGCCGACCACTCCGGGCGGCTGAATCTGACCTTCTTCAATTCCCGCTTTGCCGCCGAGAACCTGGAATACGGCAGGGAGTACATTTTCTACGGCACCCTCACCGGGGATTTCACCGGCTACGGCATGACGAACCCGGTGTTTGAAAGCCCGGATTCCCCCGCCGTCACCACCCGGCGGGTGCTGCCCATCTACCCGCTCACCGCCGGGCTGACCAATCAGGCGGTGCTGAAGGCCGTGCGGCAGGCCCTGGCCGTATGCGACCCGCCGGCGGAGGTACTCCCCCAGGCAGTGCGGGAGCAGTACGGCATTCTGGGGGCGGAGGACGCCTATCGCGCCATCCACGAGCCGGCCGACATGGACGAGGCCATGCAGGCAAGGAAACGGATGATCTTTGAGGAGTTTTTTGTCTTTTCCGCCGGGCTGAGCCTGATGCGCGCCGCCCGGGCGCAGAAGCGCACGCCGCCCTACCGGGATACGGATCTGACCGCCTTTTACCGCCAGCTGCCCTTCTCTCTGACGGGGGCGCAGCAGCGGGCCATTGATGAGATCCTGGCTGATTTCCAGAAGGGCACGCCCATGAACCGGCTGGTCCAGGGCGACGTGGGCAGCGGCAAGACCATGGTGGCCGCGGCGGCGGCCTGCTGCGCCGCCAGGAACGGCTGCCAGACCGCGCTGATGGCCCCCACCGAAATCCTGGCCGAGCAGCATTACGCTTCCCTGTCCCGGCTCTTTGCCCCCATGGGGATCTCCGTGGCGCTGCTCACCGGCTCCATGACGGCAAAGGAAAAGAAAGCGGTACGCGACGGCCTGCTGGACGGCTCCGTGCAGATCGCGGTGGGCACCCACGCGCTGATCTCCGAGAGCACCGTGTTTCACAATCTGGGACTGGTGATCACCGACGAGCAGCACCGCTTCGGCGTGGGACAGCGCAGCCGCCTGGGTGCCAAGGGGGACGACCCGCACCTGCTGGTCATGTCCGCCACGCCCATTCCCCGCACCCTGGCCCTGCTGATGTACGGCGACCTGGAGGTATCCGTTCTGGATGAGCTGCCGCCGGGGCGGCAGACGGTGGACACCTTCCTGGTGGGCGAAAGCTACCGTCCCCGCATCAATGCCTTCATCCGCAAGCAGGTGGCCGAGGGACACCAGTGCTTTGTGGTCTGCCCGGCGGTGGAGGAAAACGGGGAGCTGGGCATCAAGGCCGCCTCCGCCTGGGCGGACACATTGCAGCGCACCGTGTTTCCCGACCTGCGCATCGCTCTGCTCCACGGGCAGATGAAGGGCGCGGAAAAGGAGGCCGCCATGGCCGCCTTCGCCCGGCAGGAATCGGACGTGCTGGTGGCCACCACGGTGATCGAGGTGGGGGTGGACGTGCCCAATGCCACGCTGATGGTCATTGAGGACGCCGACCGCTTCGGCCTGAGCCAGCTGCACCAGCTGCGGGGCCGGGTGGGCCGGGGCAGCAGCAAGAGCTACTGCATCCTCACCACCCACAACCGCAACCCGGACACCATCCAGCGGCTCAAGGCCCTGTGCAAAACCACCGACGGCTTCCGCATTGCCGAGGAGGACCTGCGCCTGCGGGGTCCCGGCGACTTCTTCGGCTCCCGCCAGTCCGGCCTGCCCGCCTTCCGCATGGCGGACCTGAGCTTTGACCTGGGGCTTCTGAAGCAGGCTCAGGAGGCATCCGCCCAATGGATCGACCGCTGCGGCACCCAGGACACCCCCGAAGCCAACGCCCTGCGCCGCCGCGTCACCCAGCTCTTCACCCGCGCCGAGGGAACGATGAATTAGCCCCGCCCCCCTTACCTCCCCTGAAAGGGGAGGTGGCGCGCATGGCGCGCCGGAGGGGTCAGCCGCGGTACGCAGAATACCATTTCGGTAGTCTTGGGCGAATTCGTACAATTTGAAACGAACATGTTACGGATTCGCCTTGGATTTTATAATGCCGCAGGTTCCTGCCGCAACCCCTCAGTCAGCCCTTGCGGGCTGCCAGCTCCCCTTTCAGGGGAGCCAGGAAGGGACAAAATTCCCTTGACAGGGGTTCTTTTTGCTGCTATAATTTTTTCCAATTTACAAATCAAAACTGAGCAGATCGGTTTTCCCGGTCGGGTCACAGATGTGACAGTGGTTTACCACGGGACAGTCAATTTCCTGCTGCCCGGGGTTTTTTTATACCCCGAGGCGGCCACCAAACGGAGGTCTCCCATGACAAATTTACTATTGCGCCTGTTTGTTCCCAATGCCGCGGAGCGCTCCCCCGCCGTCCACGCTGCCGTGGGCAAGCTGGCCGGGCGCGTCGGGATCGCGTGCAACCTGCTGCTGGCCTGCCTGAAGATCGCTGTGGGGCTCCTGTCCGGCTCTGTGGCTCTGGCCGGCGACGGCATCAATAACCTGACGGACTGCGCCTCGTCGGCGGTCACGCTGCTTGGCTTCCGCATGGCCCAGCGCCCGGCAGACGGAGAGCACCCCTTCGGCCATGGACGGTACGAATACATCTCCGGCGTGGTCATTGCCGCGCTGGTGCTGCTGGCCGGGGTGGAGCTGGGCAAATCCTCCTTCAAGAAGATCCTGGCCCCCCAGGCGGTGCCCTTCAGCGCTCTGAGCATTGCCATTTTGCTGTTTTCCATCGTCCTGAAGCTGTGGATGGCGGTGTTTGACCGCCGCCTGAGCCGGATGATCCGCTCCGCCACTCTGGAGGCTGCCGCGCAGGACAGCCGCAACGATATCATCGCCACCGCCGCCGTGCTGCTGAGCACCCTTGCCGACGGGCTGCTGGGGATCCGGTTGGACGGCTTCGTCGGTCTGGGTGTGGCCGCCTTCATTCTCTGGTCGGGCATCCGCCTTGCCCGGGATACCGCATCCCCCCTCATCGGCATGCAGGCGGATGAGCGGACGGTAAAGGCGCTGACGGACCTGATCCTGGCCCACCATCGGATCCTGGGCATCCACGATCTGCTGATCCATGACTACGGTCCCGGCCACGTATTCGCCACCGTCCACGCGGAGATGGATGCCAGCGAGCCGCCCCTGGACGCCCACGACCAGCTGGATCACATCGAACAGGAGGCCATGAAGCAGCTGGGCATCCATCTGGTCATCCACTACGATCCCATTCCCGAGGACGGAGAATGGGACGGCTACCGCCGTCTGGCGAAGGAATGCGCCGAGAGCATCGTCCCCAGCGCTACCATCCATGACCTGCGGATCTCGGATTACCAGGGCACACAGCGGCTGGCCTTCGATCTGGCAGTCCCCTACTCCCTGCCGGAATCCGACGCGGAGCTGACCGAGCGGCTCACCGCGGCGCTGCACGCACGCGGCTGCCATCTGCCCCTGACCCTGCGCATCGACCGCCGGGACACCTGCACTCCCCAGGAACAGTAATCAACCACAGCAAAGCGCCGGAGGGCTTCCATCCCTCCGGCGCTCAAGCTATGTATTATCAATGGGTATGTTCTGTTTTTCCGCCCGCAAGCTCCTGCTTCATCAGTGCCTCGAACTTCTCAACAGGCAGAGGACGGGAGAAGAAATAGCCCTGGGCGTAGTCGCAGCCCACCTCCCGCAGGCGTTCCACCTGTGCCTTGGGTTCCACACCCTCCGCCACGGTGCTCAGGTTCATCCATTTGGCCAGCTTCACCACAAAACGCATCAGGCTCATTTCGCCGGGCTTGGCCGTCTCGGTCTGGATGAACTGCATATCCAGCTTCAGAATATCAAAGCGCACCTGGCTGAGCATGTTCAGCGAGGAATAGCCGCTGCCGAAATCATCCATTTCGATCACAAAGCCCCGGCGGCGCAGTTCGTCCACCATGGTGATGATCTGGCCGGGGTTTTCGGTATAGGCGCTCTCCGTCAGCTCCAGGTGGAGCTGCTGATAGCATTGTTCGATGGTCATATTCTTCCTTGCTTTCCGTTTGCCTGCGGCGGGAAAAGCGGCGTGCAGCGCTTTTCCGCCGGGCAAATGCACCGATCCCGCAAAAATATACCATGGCACTGCGGCGATATCCTGGGAAGCCTCAACAGAGGGAAATGGATATCCCTTCCTTTTTAACTAATCTATCATAAATGCCGGTAATGTCCAATTATTTCTTTTCTACTTTTTACGCAAAAGTTTTTAAGGTCTCCCAGATGCGCAAAAAAAGCGCCCCGGTTTCCCAGGGCGCAGCATTTTCAGTTGGTTTGCCGCAAAGGCTCTGACTGAGCGGTCAGGGGTTCCTTAGCAGCCGAAGCCGCCAAGCTGGCACAGAAGCTGCCAGATGTTGCAGAAATTAAAACGCATGGTTTTTTCCTCCTTGGTAGGTATATGTCTCTCGAGGACAGGAGCATTGTAATCGATTTGTTCCCATTTTGCAACCCGCAAATTCTGGAAGCAGCGGAAAGATGACCGCAGCCCGGCCCGGCAGCCCCTTTACGCCGATGTGCCCGTCCAGGAGCTGCCGCTGACAGAAAGCCTGAAGGACACCATCGCCCGGGTGATCCCCTACTTCCAGCAGACCATTGCGCCGCAGATGGAGGCCGGGAAGCACATTCTCATCGCCGCCCAGGGAAAGGCAAAATAAAGCATCCCTGACGGCGCGACGCGCACCCGGAAAATGCAGCTGCCGGTTCTGGCCGGCAGCTGCGCTCGTTACTCATTATTCACTCATTTGCACCCGCGGCAGCTTTCACAGCAGCCGCGGCATTTTTTCTTTCTCGGGCGAAAAAGCAGCCACAGGAAATACCCGGCGATGGGCGCAAGCAGCGCATAGTCCGCAGGGCTCATACCAGCCACCCGCCGATCTGATATACCAGGAAGGCCGCCAGCCAGGCGACCGCGCACTGGGCGATCACCACCGCCACCGTCTTTGCCCGGGAGCCAAGCTCCCGCTTGATGGTGGCGACCGCCGCCACGCAGGGGGTATAAAGCAGGCAGAACGTCAGAAAGCTGGCGGCAGAGCGGGCGTCAAACAGCATGTGCAGCGCCTGCTGGAGCTGCTCGGTGCTGACGCCCAGAATCACCCCAAAGGTGCTGACCACCGCCTCCTTGGCTGTAAAGCCGGAGACCAGCGCCGTCACCATCCGCCAGTCCCCAAAGCCCAGCGGGGCAAACACCGGCGAGACCAGCTGCCCCAGCCTGGCCAGGATGCTGTCCGTGCTGTCGGCCACCACATTCAGCTTCAGATCGAAGGTTTGCAGGAACCAGATGATCACCGTGGCCATAAAGATCACGGTAAAGGCGCGGGTCAAAAAGTCCTCTGCCTTTTCCCACATCAGCAGCAGGACGCTCTTGGCCGAGGGAAAACGATAGTTGGGCAGCTCCATCACAAAGGGGACGGGGTTGCCCCGGAACAGCGTGCTCTTGAGCAGCAGGGCCATCAGAATTCCCACCACCATACCGCCAAAGTACAGCGCGATCATCACCGGCAGCTCCCGACCGGGGAAAAAGGCGGCGGCAAACAGGGTATAAATGGGGATCTTGGCGGAGCAGCTCATAAACGGCGTGAGCAAGATGGTCATTTTCCGATCCCGGTTGCTGGACAGGGTGCGAGTGGCCATAATGGCCGGCACCGAGCAGCCGAAGCCGATGAGCATGGGCACAAAGCTGCGCCCGGACAGGCCGATCTTCCGCAGGAGCTTGTCCATCACAAAGGCCACCCGCGCCATATAGCCGGAATCCTCCAGAATGGACAGGAAGAAGAACAGGGTGACAATGATGGGCAAAAAGCTTAGTACGCTGCCCACCCCCGCAAAGATACCGTCGATGATCAGGCTGTGCACCACGGGATTGATGCCGTAGCTGGTCAGGCCCCGGTCGGCCAGCATGGTCAGGCCGTCCACTGCGTAGGCCATCACATCCGATAAAAAAGCGCCGATCACATTGAAGGTCAGGTAGAATACCAGCCCCATGATGGCGGCAAACAAAGGCAGCGCCAGATAGCGGTTGGTCAGCACCCGGTCGATTTTCACACTGCGGCGGTGCTCCCTGCTTTCGGATGCCTTGGTCACGCAGGTGCCGCAGACTCCCTCAATAAAGTTGTAGCGCATATCTGCCAGGGCCGCGTTGCGATCCAGGCCGGTATCGGACTCCATCTCGATGATGGAGTGCTCGATCAGCTCCTTTTCGTTCTGGTTCAGCTGGAGCAGCTCATAAAAGTCCTGCTCCCCCTCGATCAGTTTGGTCGCGGCAAAGCGGCGGGACAGCCGCGCCCGCTGGGCATGATCCTCGATGATGTGGCACACGGCATGGATGCAGCGGTGCACCGGGCCGTCCGGGCAAAAATCCTGCACCCTGGGGAGCACCCGGTTTTCAGCGGTGTTCAGCAGAATATCCACCAGCTCGGAGATGCCCTCATTCTTCGCCGCGCTGATGGGCACCACCGGGACGCCCAGAGCGTCGCTCAGCTTCTGCACATCGATGCTGCCGCCGTTGCCGGTCAGCTCATCCATCATGTTCAGGGCGATCACGGTGGGCACCCTCAGGGTCAGCAGTTGCAGGGTCAGGTAGAGATTGCGCTCAATGTTGGTGGCGTCCACAATGTTCAGAATGGCGTCGGGGTTGGATTTCAGAATGAAATCCCGGGTGACGATCTCCTCCTGGGTGTAGGGCCGGATGGAATAGATACCCGGCAGATCCACCACCTGATGCGCCGTCCCCCGGATGGTGCCCACCTTCTGGTCCACGGTGACGCCGGGAAAATTGCCCACATGCTGATTTGCCCCGGTGAGGGCATTGAACAGAGTGGTCTTTCCGCAGTTCTGGTTTCCCGCCAGTGCAAAAATCATACCTGCTCCTCCTTCAGGGTGATCCTGGCCGCATCCTCCCGGCGGATGGTCAGTTCATACCCCCGCACCTGAATCTGGATGGGGTCGCCCATGGGCGCGACCTTGCGCAGCGTCACTTTGGTGCCGGGAATCAGCCCCATATCCAGGAACCGAAGCCGCAGTGCTCCCTCGCCGCCCACCTGGGCAATGGTGCCGGACTGGCCAACCTTCAAATCGTCAATGGTCATAAGCAACGCTCCTTCTCTTTCTGGAGCCATTATAAAGCACAGATCTCATTTTCGCAACAGGAAAGTGTGCAATTAGCTATTGCTAACCATAATTTTCCAACTTTTTACCGCGTTTGTTTGTGATTTCTTTTCCTCGCTGAAATGCCCCCGCAGGGATGTCCCTGCGGGGGCAGCTGTTTATCCGCCGTATTCGCTCAGCGGCTGCATGTCGAAGTCCAGTACCCGGTATTGGGCGATAAGGGCCTCCGCCGCCTCCTGGGTGATGGATTCGTAGCGGAAGAAGCTGTAATCATTGGGGTCGATGCGCTGTTCCCACTGCCCGGTCGCCAGGTTCATCCGCAGCTTGGTGTAAATTTCCGTCTTGGTGCTGTTTGTAAAATCAAAATACTGTGTTGGGCCGATGTCCATTTCATCGACGGTGTACACATCCTTAATGACGCCGTTTTCACACAGGTAGCTGCCGAACCAGAGCGCCACCTCCTGCACAGCGGGATCTTCGACGCTGGGCAGCATTTTGATGACCTGCCAGATCATCCCGGTGCTTTTATTTCGGATGATGGTCTCCGCCTGGCCGTCGCCGTCCCAGTCGCTGACGCAGTATTCCAGGTTGGCCGCATCGGTGTAATCCGCCAAAATGTGCCGCACATAGGCTTCAATGCTGCCTGCGTACTCCGCCGGGGGCGACCAGCGCACCCCGTCCCGGGTGCCAAAGCCCAGAATGAAGGAGCGCCGCTTGGTCTCCTGATCCGGCTCCGGCTGAGGAAAATCTGCCCGCATGGCCTCCGCTTCGTCCCAATCCACGGACTGGGGCGCGATGGTATAGTCAAAGCAGTCAGCGATCTGCTGGGCCAGCTCCCGGGTCATGGGTGGGGCTGGATCGTCGGGCTTACTGGACACCGGCAGCTGGTTCTCCGTGGAGATGTAGATCGTCCCGTCCGGCCGCTGGCAAAAAATGACCAGGGCGTTGTCCCAGGTTGCCAGTACCACCTGCGTACCGTCCGCCGTGGTGTAATCCCACTGCTCCCAGGCATCCACATCCCCCACGACGAAGAAATAGGGGTAGAGATAGCTGTCATTGGCATAGACGAAGCTGACGATCCGCTCCTCCTGCTCCTCCGGCAGGCAGAAGAAAAACTCCGCGCTGAAGGAGCCCTCCGGGAAAAAGTACCCAGCCATCCGCCGGGTCTGCCCGCTGCGAACCAGGCGGGGAATCTGCAAAGCCTTATAGAGCATCCCCTCCTCCCAGTTGCTGAAATAAACCGGCCGGCCCAGGGGCTTTAAGTGGTATTTATCAAGGATTGCCTGGAAGGCATCCAGCATTTCAAAGGTATAGCAGTCGTAATTCTGGAAGAAATTCTCCGGCACGCCGGATTCGTTGAAATTGTTCACCTGGGCCAGCGCCCTGTCCTGATCGTAGCCCTCCTTGAAGCTTTCCCACTCCCGCAGAGCCTGCTGCTCCGCCTGGCCCACGTGGGGGCTGAGCAGGCTTCGGGTCTCCTCCGTCTCGCAGTAGGGCGTGCCGTCGGCGTCATACTGCCAATCCTGAATGGTGATGGTTCGCACCCTCAGGTTCTGGAGCCGCAGCACATACAGCACCGTGCAGCCCACCAGCAGCAGGGCCACGGCAATGATCGCCGCGATCAGCAGCATGCGTTTTCTGGGCATCCGTCTTTGCTTTCGGGCGGAATGGGCCGCCACGACATAGGCATCCCGGATGCCTCCGATCGTTTCCAATAAATCCATGGCGTTCATTGCAGTCCCTCCTTTTCCAGATGCGCCGCCAGCTTCTTCCGCAGGCGGAACAGGATGGTGGTCACCTTGCTCTGGGAATAGCCGAACCGTGCGCCGATGTCCTCAATGCTGTCCAGATACCAGTAGCGGCACACGAAGATATCCCGCCGGGTCTCCGGCAGGGCATCCAGGAAGCGGTTGATGGCGCGCAGCAGCTCCCGGCGCTCCACTTCTCCTTCCGGCGACTGGCCGCCAGTCAGGCATTCGTCCAGCTCCTCCAGGCTCAGCGCCGCCTCTCCCCCGCCCCGCTTCCGGGCGGCCCGGCGCTTCCACCGGTCCAGGGAGATATTGCGGGTGATTTTTCCCAGGAAGGCGGAAAGAATGCCGGGACGCTTGGGCGGCATGGCATTCCAGGCGGCGAGATAGGTGTCGTTCACGCACTCTTGGGCATCCTCCCGGCTGGAGAGGATATTGTCCGCAATGCGGTAGCAGTAATTCCCATACTTCGCCGCCGTCTGCGCAATGGCCGCTTCCGACCGGGCAAAGTAAAGGTCAATGATCTGGTTGTCCTCCATATGTCAGCTTCTCCTTTTTATTGCTTCTACCCATCCAGTAGAAATCGGGAGGAAAATATTGCAGGGCTGGGGGAATTTTTCCCGTGAGGTTTTTACCCCCTGAAAAACATGTCAAAATCATATCAAACCCCGCTTTGAAATGCAAGCAGGCGTGGCCGAGCGGTTGCATGCGCCGCGGATTTGCTAGGGGACGATGCAGCATCGGCCCCTGGGTTGTTTTGGTACGAAGCATATGGAACTTTTGCTGCTGTGCCCTTGCATTTGGGGACGGTATTTGCTATGATGGGACTGCCTGATTTCAGAAAATAGGAGGAGCCTTTCCATGTTTCAGCTGCTTCTAATCATTATTTACCTGTCCTTCATCAGCCTGGGGCTGCCGGATTCGCTGCTGGGGGCCGCCTGGCCCACCATGTATCCCCAGCTGGCGGTGCCCGTTTCCTACGCGGGGATCATCTCCCTGATTATCGCCGCCGGGACTGTGGTTTCCAGCCTGCAAAGCGACCGGCTGACCCGGCGGTTCGGCGCCGGGCGGGTCACCGCCTTCAGCGTGGCCACCACAGCGGTGGCGCTGTTCGGCTTCTCCGTCAGCAGCCGGTTCTGGCAGCTGTGCCTGTGGGCGATCCCCTACGGGCTGGGAGCGGGCAGCGTGGATGCCTCGCTGAATAACTACGTGGCCCTGCACTACAAGAGCAAGCACATGAGCTGGCTGCACTGCATGTGGGGCGTGGGCGCCTCCGCCGGGCCGTACATCATGGGCTTTGTAATGACCCATGGCGGCAGCTGGAACGGCGGCTACCGCAGCATTGCCCTGGTCCAGATCGTGCTGACCGCCATCCTCTTTTGCAGCCTGCCCCTGTGGAAGGGCCGTCCCCAGGTCACGGACGACGCCGGGAACCAGGTGGAGGCCAAGCCCCTCTCCCTCCGGCAAGTGCTGAATATCCGAGGTGTGAAGCAGGTGCTGGTCTGCTTCTTCTGCTACTGCGCCCTGGAGCAGACCACCGGCCTGTGGGCCAGCAGCTACCTGACGCTGCACAAGGGCGTCAGCCCGGAGACGGCGGCGGGCTTTGCCAGCATGTTCTTTTTGGGCATCACCGCCGGGCGGGCGCTCAGCGGCTTTCTGACCATGCGGCTCAGCGACGTGCAGATGGTCCGTCTGGGCCAGGGGCTGATCGGCGGCGGCATTGTGATCATGCTTCTGCCCCTGGGGGCTGCCGCCTCCCTGGCGGGCTTTGTCATCATCGGTCTGGGCTGCGCGCCGGTGTACCCCTGCATCATCCATTCCACCCCGGCGCACTTCGGCGCGGACAAATCCCAGGCCATCATCGGCATTCAGATGGCCTGCGCCTACGTGGGCACCTGCCTGATGCCGCCGCTGTTCGGTCTGATTGCCAACCACATCAGCGTGGCGCTGCTTCCCTGGTATCTGATCGCGATCCTGGCGCTGATGATCGTCATGCACGAACTGCTGATCCGGGCGGTGGCAGTGAAGGAAAGCCCCGCCCGCTGAGCTTTCGGCAATCAGAGCAGGAACCAATTCGCCAGAAAATCCGTTTTAATTTGCCAACAATCAATGCAAATATCCCCTTATTTCTGCAAATAGAATATTTTTCTGACCGGCTTGTATTTCGGTGCCGCATTTGCTATGATGGAGCCGCTTTATTCCAAAAATGAGAGGGTCGTCTCCATGTTTCAGCTGCTTCTGATCGTTACTTACCTGGCCTTTATCAGCCTCGGCCTGCCGGACTCGCTGCTGGGCGCTGCCTGGCCCACCATGTATCCCCAGCTGGCGGTGCCCGTTTCCTACGCGGGCATCCTCTCCATGATCATCTCCGTGGGTACGGTGATCTCCAGCCTGCTGAGCGACTGGCAGACCCGCCGGTTCGGCACCGGGCGGGTCACCCTCTTCAGCGCCGTCATCACGGCGGTGGCAATGTTTGGCTTTTCTGTCAGCCGCCAGTTCTGGCAACTGTGCCTGTGGGCAATTCCCTACGGCCTGGGCGGAGGCGGCGTGGACGCTTCGCTGAATAATTACGTGGCCCTGCACTACAAGAGCAAACACATGAACTGGCTGCACTGCATGTGGGGCGTGGGCGCTTTTGCGGGCCCCTACATCATGGGCCTTGTGATGACCCGCGGAGCCGGCTGGAGCGGCGGCTACCGCAGCATTGCGCTGATTCAGGCCGTACTGGCCGCCATTGTGTTTTTCAGCCTGCCGCTGTGGAAGCGCCGCAGTCAGGATGGGGACAGCACCGGGGGCCAAGCGGAACCAAAGGCTCTCTCCCTGCGGCAGATCGTGAGCATCCGGGGCGTAAAATATTCCCTGATCTGCATGTTCTGCTATTGCGCCCTGGAGCAGACCGCCGGGCTGTGGGCCGGGAGCTATCTGACGCTGTGCAAGGGCGTCAGCCCGGAGACGGCGGCAAGCTTTGCCAGCGTGTACTTCCTGGGCATTACCATTGGCCGTGCCTTCTGCGGCTTCCTGGCCATGAAGCTCAGCGACGCGCAGCTGGTTCGCCTGGGCCAGGGACTGGTGGGCGGTGGCATCCTGATCATGCTGCTGCCTCTGGGCTCCGCCTCCCTGGTGGGCCTCATCATCTGCGGCCTGGGCTGCGCTCCCATCAACCCCTGCGTTGTCCACTCCACCCCGGCATATTTTGGGGCGGACAGGTCCCAGGCCATCATCGGCATCCTGATGGCCAGCGCCTATATGGGCTCCTGCCTGATGCCGCCCCTGTTCGGCCTGATCTCCAATCACATCAGCGTCTCCGTGCTTCCCTGGTATCTGATTGCGATCCTGGCGCTGATGGTCCTCACCCACGAGCTGCTGATCCAGGTCGTAGGAAAGCATGTCCCTTCGTGCAGATAAGGTGAAGCGCGAAACCTTCATAAAAAAGCCAAAAGGGTCTGTTGCAAAATTAAAACTTGCAAAAATACTTCCTCCTATAAGTTAGAAATAGCGGTAGAAATCGCGAAATAATCGTGGTTTCTACCGCTGAGTTATTAGGGCAACACCGCACAATTTGGCAAAAAAGACGGCTGCGGCTCGCAGACACAATTGCGCGGTGTTGCCTTAATTGGCCGATGGCTCTGTTTCGCTGTCATACCTGTGAATCTCCGCCAGGAACGCATCCGCGTACCTCTGGGCCTTGGTGCTGCCCACGCCGCTGACTTGCAGGAATTCCTCCAGGTTTTGGGGATGTCTGCGGGCCATGTCCTCCAGGGTCGCGTTGGAAAAGACAATATAGGCGGGCATATGCTCCTGCCTTGCCAGGCGGAAGCGGAGATTTTTCAGCGCCGTATACAGCGCTTCATCCACAGGCTGCGCCGGCGTGCCGGTACGGACGGCTGTCTTTTTCGTCTTCCGCTCCGCTTCCACCTGCATGGAAACCGCCTGCCCTCCGCGCAGCACCGGGGCCGCCTTTTCCGTCGGGCTGACCGCCCGGTGCTCCGGGTCGGCATACAGATAGCCCTGGGCCAGCAGCGCCTCCATCATCTGCCCCAGAGCGGTTTTCCCCACCCGGTGCAGTGCGCCGTACTCCGGCAGGCGATCCAACCGGAGCTGGAGCACCCGGCTCTCCCGGCTGCCCAGCAGCACCCGCCGGAGGGCGACCAGGCCCAGGGAATAACCCAGCTGCTGCCGGATGTGGGCCGCGCAGTCCAGGATCACTCTGGCCTCCGCGGTGATGTCCCGCTCCTCCAGCTCCAGGTCACAATTGCCGCAGTTGCCGCAGCGCTCCGCATGGCTCTGACCGAAATAATCCAGGATATACCCGCGCAGGCAGCCCTGGGTCTTGCAGTATTCCACCATCTGGTCCAGCCGAACCAGATCCCGCTGCACCTGCTCCTGGGAGGCGGGCTCCTCCTCCGGCCCGCTGGGGTGAAGGATCAGGAACCGGGCCGTCTCCACGTCCCCCGCGGAATAGAGCAGGATGCACTCCGCCGCCGCGCCGTCCCGCCCGGCTCTGCCCGCCTCCTGGTAGTAATTTTCCAGGCTCTGGGGCATATTATAATGAACGACGTAGGAGACATTGGATTTATCGATGCCCATGCCGAAGGCATTGGTGGCCACCATGATGGGGGCCCGGTCATAGAGGAAGTCCTCCTGATTGTCGTGGCGCTCCTGATCGCTCAGGCCCGCATGGTAGCGGGTAGCGGGAAAGCCGTGGGCGCACAGAAGTTCGCACACCTTTTCCACATTTTTCCGGGTGGAGCAATAGATGATGCCGGACTTCCCCCGGCGCTGGCCCACCAGCTCCAGGATGGCATCCGGCTTTTTGGGCGGGCGGCGCACCTCGAAGCGGAGGTTGGGGCGGTCAAAGCCGGTGATGACCCGCAGCGGGTTTTGCAGGCCCAGCGTTTCCTCCACGTCCCGCCGCACCCGCTCCGTGGCCGTCGCCGTAAAGGCGGACACCACCGGGCGGACCGGCAGGAGCTTTAAAAAGTCCACAATTTTTAAGTAGCTGGGGCGGAAATCCTGCCCCCATTGGGAGATGCAGTGGGCCTCGTCCACCGTCACCATGGAGACCCGGCAGCTCTGGACCGTCTCCAGGAAGCCGTCCGTCAGCAGCCGCTCCGGGGCCACGTAAATGATCTTGTACATCCCCGCCCGGATGTTGCGGTACACCAGGCGGATCTGCTGCACCGTCAGGGAGCTGTTCACATAGGCAGCGGCGACCCCCGCGTTTTTCAGCGCCATCACCTGGTCGTGCATCAGGGAGATCAGCGGGGAGATCACCAGGGTCACGCCGGGCAGCAGCAGGGCCGGGATCTGATAGCACAGGCTCTTTCCGCCGCCGGTGGGCATGACGCCGAACACATCCCGCCCGGCCAGCTCCCCGTCGATCAGCGTCTCCTGCCCGCCCCGGAAGGCGGCGTAGCCAAATACACGGCACAGAATGGATTCCTTCGTCTCCATGCGTTCTTTCCCGGCTGCTCGCTCAGTCCAGTACGTACTTGGAGATCACCCGGCCCAGCAGGCCGATGTCCACGCTGCCCCGCAGCTCAAAGGTGGCCGTAAAGCCGTTGGAGAACATGAGAATCAGCTCCGTATCCGAGAAAAGCTCGGCAAAGCCGGGAGTCTGGATGGAGAAATACTGGACCTTGGAGTAAGGCATGGAGCTGAAGGACTTCCGCTTGCCGGTGATGCCCTGCACATCAATGGCAATGATCCGCTTGTTGGTAAACACCAGCTGGTCGCGCACCGTCTGGAACGCCATGACCACGTCCTCCCCCTCGATCAAAAGCCCCATCACATCATTGCGGACCGCCTCCACCCGAATGGGCTTCAGGTTCCATGTGGAATTCTCATTAAAATTGACTGCCATATATGTTTCCTCCCGTTTGTCGGTAATTGTGCCTCTATTCTACAAGGTTTCTCCCCTGTTTTCAACTTTATTTTTCTTCTTCCAGGGCAACGACACATACAGCAATTACGTGCGTAAACCTTTTGTGAATGTTAAGGCAACACCGTCAGCATCGGGCAGGCGGTGGGCGGCGGTGACCGCAGGCGCAGCGCTATGAGCACTACGATGGCGTGTTTCTCCTGCTGGACGAGGCAGACCGCTTCGACGGCGACGCCATGTGCCTCCCCGCCGCCCCCTGTGTGCGGGTGCGCTTCCGGGGCTATCATCTCCAGTCCCCGGAGCAGTACCGGCGTCTGGCCCAATACATGCAGGCCAACGGCCTGGAAATCTGCGGCTTCTCCCGGGAGATCACCATCCCTGCGCAGCCCAAATAAATTGCCCCCGCACCCGAGAAAAGGGATTGCGGCAAGCGGCATTTGGGTGTATAATTCAGTTAGTCTATGCTAACTAAGTAAGGAGGATAGATATGTCTTTTTTCCAGAATACATGCAAACCCGAGGGCCTTGCCGGGAGACTTATGGTCAGCATGATGAACGCGGGCCATACGCCCATGGCAAAATGGGGCTTCTCTCATATCCAGGTGCCCAATGACGCCGCCTGCCTGGATATCGGCTGCGGCGGCGGAGCGAATCTCCGGCGGCTGCTGGAAAAATGTCCCCAAGGTCATGTCACAGGCATTGACTATTCCGCCGTCAGCGTGGAGAAGTCCCGAAAGGCGGCCCGGGCCGCAATTGGAAAGGGCCGCTGCACAGTCCTTCGGGGAAACGTAATGGCGCTTCCCTTTGACGAGGGGGCCTTTGACCTGGTCACCGCTTTTGATACTGAACTCCAATTAAAATCTTTAAAAAAGATTTTAATTGCCTGAAGGGC
>USEU01000006.1 GCA_900553805.1 uncultured Eubacteriales bacterium | reverse complement strand
GTATTCCTTCGTTTTCCAAACTTTGAATTGAGCCAAAAATCCAGGCTGGGGCTTCCTGCCAAATTGTGCGGTGTTGCCCTAAAAATGCGCTCTGGTCTGAGCAGCATATAAAAGCAGCAGGAGAAATTGTCTCTCCTGCTGTCGGTTCCTAATTTATAGTCACTTTCCATACCATGCAGAGCTGAACCATTCAAACAGCTCTTAAGTTTGCCGGATCACACCAGTTCCTCCTTCATGATCAAATGCTCCAAAACCGGCACGGTGCCGCGCGCCGCCGCGAAGCAGGGAAGCGACGCGCCCAGCAGCACAAGCCAGGGCAGCGTATATGGAAGCATCGCCCCCTCCGCCGCTGCCAGCAGCAATGCAGCCAGCAGCCAACCAAGTGCATATCCGCGAAAGAGCAGCACGAAGCTGTTCTTCACCGCCGCCCAGGGTGACAGCCTCACCCGCGCGTACATGCCATAGGCGAAGCAGGCGCAGAAAAACAGCAGGCAGCACCACAGCAGGCAAAAGACGGCACACGCGGTGAAAAGCGGCCGCTCTGCCGCGTTTTGGACATAAAACAGGCACCCATAGCCCAGCGCCGCCGGCGCCAGCGGAAAGAGCAGCCCCAGCGGGAGCGCGCCCAGCAGGCTTTCCCGAAAGATGCGGAAGAAGCCACGGAACGGATGTGGCTCCTCCAGCAGCAGCGCCTGACAGCCGCGGGACAGAGCGGTCAGCGCCGCCGGGATGGTCAGCACCCCCGCACTGCACAGCAAAAAGAGCCCATTGAGCACCATCAGATGAAAGAGCTTTTGCCAGCACAGCCGGATAAAGCCGGTTTGCAGATACGGTTCACGCATACTATTGACTCCTGACCTTCTTGTAGTATTCCGTCGGACTCATGCCGGTGGATTTCCGAAAGAGCTTGGAAAAATAATATCTGTCCTCGATGCCGACCAGGTAGGCGATCTCCGAAAACGGAAGATCCGTGGTGGAAATCAGCTGCTTGGCATTGTTGATGCGCAGGATATTGAGATAGGTAAATATCGGCGAGCCGGTCAGCGAGGAAAACACCCGGTTCAGGTAGTCAAAATTGCTTTCAAACAGCTCTTCGATTTCCGTGCTGGTCAGATGCTTGGTATAGTTCTGATTCAGGTAGCGCAGAAGCTGCTCCGCAATCACATCGGATTTGCGGAGCTTTCTGCCCTGGGCACTGTTGCGGGAGAGCAGGTGCTCATGCGCCGTCTGGAGCAGGAAGCTGTGCAGCAGGGTGGATGTCCTGCGCTTGTAGTCATCCTCCCGGCTGTCATAGCAATCCACGGCGGCGCGGAGCTGTGCCTTGAATTCTCCGCCGGTCAGGCGAAACTGCTTGGGCAGGTACGTGATGGGCGGCGTGGAATCGACGGCCTCAAGATTATAGCCGACGAGGCTCTTCCTTCTTTTTTCCGCCAGAAGGGCGATTGCCTGCCGCTCATCCGCCGCGCGACACATATCCGGGTGCGTGAAATGGGCATAGTAATAGTCGCAGGCTGCCCGCTGGTAGCCCTCGTGGGTCAGCCCCGGCTCCAGCAGGAAAAAGTCTCCCGCACTCAGGTGGTAGCGCACCCCGTCCTCCTGCAAATACAGATCGCCATCCCGAATGACGTACAGCACCCATTCATTGATGCACCGGGAAAAATGGATCCACGGATCGTTATACCGTATCTGCCCCAGCATCCGGACCTTCGGAAGCAGATCTGCATTGTAGGAAAACAGCATGCTCATTCCTCCATTGTGACCCAGACCGCCGTCCAGTACTCCAAGCGCGGAATTTCGGCGGTATAAATTCTCCCCTGCGGTGTCCGGCGATAGGTCACCGGCAGCGGCTGCGCCTGCAGCGAGTCGCCGTCCGGCGAGGCGGCATATATGCCAGAAATCGGGCGGTCAAGCCGCAGATGAAGCTTCAGGTGCTCGACGGCCGCCGGCTGCCGCTTTGCCTGATTCCATTGCCCGTCATTTCCGCGCAGATTGATGAGTTGAATCGTCAGGCGGTGCTCCCCCTCGCGGATAATGCTCCAGACGGTGTCGTCCGCGCCATCCGTGGAAAACGCGCAGTCCTCCGCCTCGAATATAATGTCCTCGTTGATTCCTCCGGCGGCGGTGCGTCCAATGTCCATTCCATCGTCCAGATACAGCAGCGCGGCGTAGCGCACCAGGAAGTCGCAGTATTTCTGCACCACCGGCAGAAATTGCCCACGAAGCGGAGCGTAATTGACATAGTAGCTGTCGCGCAGGATGCTCTTCTCCTCGCCCAGCACCAGCTGCGTTCCGCCGGAAGCGGATATTGCCGCCCAGCACAGCCGGAAGGCATGCTCAGCTCCCTCCGCGTCCGCAGACAAAAAGGGCTTCAGGTAGGCAGCCAGTACCACCTGCTTGCCGGAGCACAGGCGCGCCTGCCGGATGAGGGTATACAGATCCTGATAGCGGTCATTGGGCGGCCAGACCTCAATGTAAACGGCGTCCTGCTTTGTCTTTGCCACAGCCTCCATCGGCCAGTTGTTCACGGCGTTGAAGATCACGCCGCTGTCGGGATCCTCCCGGCGGACGACCTCGGCCGCGCGATCGATCAGACCGGAAAGCGCCTGTGCCAGGTCCACCGGGCGGCCCTCCCCATCCCAAACCTGCTTGGGAAAGCCGTAGGTATCCATATGGATCCCGGAAAAGCCCAGGGCGATGGCCTGCCGGTATTCCTCCAGAATGTGCGCCGACCAGCCGCAGTCCTCCGAGACATTCATATAATACAGCCAGTCGGCAAAGGTCATCGGCTTGCCATCCATGGTGTACATTCCCCACTCCGGGTGCTCCCGGAAGAGTCCCTTGCTGGAGGCGTAGACCGCGCCATAGGCAATGGGCCGAATGCCCGCCTGTTTGCATGCTTCGATCTTCTTTTCGATCACCGAGAGGTCGGTCTGCCGCCCCAGGGGATCCAGGAACTGCGTCTGCGGCGGTATCAGGCGGTCGTGCAGGTACATCCAGTCGTAGAACTGCACCGCATTGAAGTGCAGACTTCGGATCCACTCCACATCCTGCACCTGCGCATCCTGCGGGGAAAAGTCGGACAGGAATGCGTAGCGCGTCACCGCGCGCGCATCGTCCACAATATCAAAGGCTCCCTCCCAGCGCTCACCGTCAGCTTCAACGGCGACGCCGTAGCTGCCCGCCGGAAGCTGCCGGAGCAGAAGCATCCGTCCCTGGCGGCTGTACGCACAGCCGTACTCCCGCTCCAGACTGTACACATGAATATGTGCCGTATCCGCCTCCACAGGCAGATAAATGCAGACGTCCTGCCCCGCAATGTACTGCGCGCGGTCAAATTCACATTTCAGGCTCATTCCTTCACCGCCCCCTGTGTCAGTCCGCCCACGACCATTTTGCGCTGGAACAGGACGAACAGCAGAACCACCGGGATGAGGGCCAGCAGCGAGGCGGCAAATACCCATTCCCAGCGCGTGGCATACTGCCCATTGAGCCGCTGGAGCAGAAGCGGGAGCGTGATCATTTTTTCATCCGCCCCTACAAGCACCTTAGCGGTAAAGTATTCCTCCCAGAAGCCCTGGAAGGCAAAAATCGTCATAGTGCCAATGGCAGGCGTTGACAGGGGCAGCATCACCCGGAAAAAGATCGCGCCGTGTCCGCCGCCGTCCACGATCACGGATTCCGACAGGCTGTCCGGCAGGCTGCGGAAGAAATTCCGCAGGAAGAAGGTATGCCCACAGACATTGGTGGCCACGTACACGAGGATCAGGCCCGCCCGCGTCCCGATCAAGCCATTGGGCATGCCGGGCAGGCGAATCCCCTTCAGGATCAAAAACTGCGGAATGATGTTCAGGAAGCCCGGCATCATCAGCGTAAAGAGATAGAGCCAGAAAATCTGCTCGCGCCCCGGGAAGCGGATGCGCGCAAATCCATAGGCCGACAGCGTGGAGACAAGCACCGAAACCGCCACTGTCAGGCAGGTGTTGATCACACTGTTGCGGACGGCAACGGGAAAAATGTCCATTTGAAGAATATGCTTATAGGCCGAAAAATCCAGCCTTGTGGGGATCAGCTTCGGCGGATAAGGAAGCACATAGCTGAATTCCTCAAATGAATTGGTGATCATAAAGAGAAACGGAATGGAAAAAATCAGCAGTGCGCCGATCAGCAGAGCCCACAGAAGCGCCTGCCCCAGCCGCTCGGATGTTTTTTTGCTTTTCATGCTCAGCCCTCCTGATCCTGCTTATCAAGCTTCAGTGTTCTGTTCAGAACCACCGTCAGCACCACAATGGTCACTGCGGAGATCATACCGATGGCAGAGGCCTCGCCGAATTCAAACTGATTGAATGCCTTGTCATAGAGCAGGTATTGCAGGGTGGCGGTCTTTCCGCTGGGGTTACCGCCGGTCAGCATCATCACCTGGATGAACACGTTGAACGAGCCGATGATCATGTTCACCATCACGTAGAACGTTGTCGGGCGCAGGCTGGGGACGGTAATGTGCCAAAACTTTGCCCATATTCCCGCGCCGTCCAACTCGGCCGCCTCATAGCGCTCCTTGGGGATCCCCTGGAGCGCCGCCAGATAGATGAGCATCGCCCAACCCATATTTTTCCAGATGCCCATGAGCCAAATCGCCGCGTTGCCCGACCACTCCCGCAGGAGCCAGGGAACATAGTCGTCCATAAGATGCAGCACATCCACAAGAATGTAGTTGATCAGGCCGCGGTTGGAATTATTGAACATGTACTGGAATACCAGGCTGACAATGACCCAGGAGGTGATCACCGGCAGGTAAAATCCGACCCGGAAAATCCCCTGCCCGCGCCGCAGGTTGTTGATCAGATAAGAAAACAGCATTCCTCCCAGCAGGATGAAAGGAACAGTAACGAAAGCATAAAGGAAATTATTGCGATAGGCATACCAGAAGCGCGAGTCCCCGGACAGTACCTTCCGAAAATTTTCCAGCCCCAGAAATGTGATCTTTCCCTGTACGATCTGGTACTCCGACAGGGCAATGCGAACCGTGAAAATAAGTGGATAGACCACAAATGCCATTACAAGGATCAATCCCGGAAGAATAAACGGCAGTGCATTCAGCCAGCCCCGTGCGCCCTTTCGTATGGCCACGGCACAGCCGGGACGCAGGCAGGCTTTTCCGGCAGAAACCATATTAAGTGCTTCTCCTTTCTGAGGGGGGCCAGACATCGCAGATACGGTGAGTGCCCGCCCGGCGGGTCATAGGCCAAAGGCCGCAGAACCCCGCCGGTTCTGCGGCCTCTGGAATTTCTTTGTGTCTAAGGCAACACCGCACAATTTGGCAAGAAGCCCCAGCCTGGATTTCTGGCTCAATTCAAAGTTTGGAAAACGAAGGAATACTGTATGTACCCGCAAGGGGTATGCCGCATCCGTAAGCCAGCTTACGCTGGCAACGGCTGCGCAATATTTCTCGTTTTTCAAACTGAAGAAGTGGGGCAAAAAGACGGCTGCGGCTCGCAGACACAATTGCGCGGTGTTGCCCTAATCAATTAAGCTGCTCGTCGATCCTGGCAGCTGCATCGTGCATTGCCTGGGCAATGTCCGCATTCTCAACGAAAATGCTTGTCACCATTTCGCTCCAGATCTCCTGGATGGCGGAATTGTTGGGAGAAGGAATGCGCGCCTTGGCGGACTCCATCTGCTTCATGTACACCGACCAGACGGGGTTGCTCTGCACAGCGTCGCTGCTGACCAGAGATTTGAGGATCGGCAGCTGACCGGCCTTCAGCATTGCCAGCTGAACTTCCTCGGAGGTCATGAATTTTGCGAATTCATAGGCGGCATCCGTATGCTCGCTGGTCGCGAACACCGCAATGTCCTCGCCGCCGACGACGGAAGCGCTGCGGCCCTCATAGGTGGGGATGGTTGCCGCGGTGATGCCCTTCGCCAGGCTGTCTTCATAGGAGCCAAAGTACCAGGGGCCTTCGAAGAACATGGCATATTCACTGTTGATGCCGTCCCAGGCGTCCACAGAGCCGTCCACATCGCGGATGGTAAAGACTTTCTCATCGTGAAGCGCGACGATCTTCTGCATGGCAGCGATGCTGGCATCGCTGTCCAGATAGCCGGAAGCCTTGGTGAAGCCATCATCGGTCAGCACGCCGCCGAACAGCCAGAAGTAGGGATACATATCCCAGTCTCCCACGCCGGACACGTTCAGGCTGTAGGAGCCGCGGGTCTTGGCGGCCTCGATAAAGGCCTCCATGGTCTCAGGGACCTCCGTCAGGCCAAGCTCAGCGAGCACATTGGTGTTGACGACCGCCGCCTTGCAGTTGGTGTCCAGCGGCAGACCGTAATACTTGCCCTGATACAGGTTGGTGGAAAGCGGAGCCTCCAGATAGTTTTCAGAAATTTCCGCAAAATCAGCATAGTCGCTCAGCGCAGCCAGGCCGCCCTGCTTGGCGTAGGCCGCGATGTTCGCAATGTCCACACGGGCGACATCCGGGCTCATGCCGGTGCCGAAGGAGGTGACGATCATCTGATGATACTGGCTGCTGTCCTGACGGACGGCCTCGACCTTGATCTCAGGATGGGCAGCCTCCCACAGAGGCATGACCTCATTGAGGAACTGCGCTTCCTCGTTGTCGCCGTAGGTGTGCCAGAACGTAATTGTAACCGGCTCTTCGTCGGAAGCGGCCGCCTCCGCCGTGGTGAAGCCTGCCGCATACACTGCGATCATTGCAAAGCAGAGCAGCATTGCCAACCATTTCATACTGTGCTTTTTCATTGTGATCCTCCCAATTCTAAGGAAGCTCTGATTAAATTGGCAAGAGCTGACAGCGAGAGATTTTTCACCAGATGAAAGTATCAAAAGTGGAGGAATACTGTATGTATTTCCCGCTTTTGATACTGCACAGCTGGGGAAAAAGATCCGCTGTTCAGCCGCAGACGATTTATTCAGAGGTTCCCTAATTATTCTGCGAATCCCGATCCGCACTTTGATTATACGCCCAGGAACGCATCAGGTGAATGGAGAGCGGCGTCTTTATTTGTATTATAGCGACTTTTTTCGAAATGTCACTCATCAGTTTTTTTGCTTACGTAAAAATTTTTATATCATTTTTGTGTATTTTCACTACATTGTCCACGCAGCAAAACAGCAGGGGGATCGCTGTCCTCCTGCTGTCTGGTTCTGTTTCCGATTCGCTTTTCAGCCCATGCAACGGCGTTGCGCTCAGGCAGCTCCTGTACTGCCTCCGCGGGTTCTTTCACCAAAGGCGGAGCATGTATTCTCTGCCGTCCAGTGTGTAGCGGATGGTGCGGCCGTCATCGTCCAGGCGGGCGTTCTCTGCCTCCAGGAAGATGTGATGGAGCCTTTGGTATTCCTTCGCCGCCTCCGGGGTGTAGGAGGCGGGGATATCCGAGGTCAGCAGGATGCTGCTGAACAGGGCGTTCACAGTGGCGAGGGTCTGCTTCTGCGCCTTTGTCAGGCGGCAGTTTTCGCTGCGCAGGAAGAACACGTCCGGGTCGCTTCCGTAGGCGCGGCCGTTCAACTGGCGGCGGAAGAGGGTGTTTGCGATGGACTGCCTGGTGGAGACCCGCTCCCGGTGGAGCAGGCGCATGTGGGGCTTGTCGTTCCAGTCCAGCCCCACGTCGCAGCCGATCCGACAGTAATCTACCAGACCGAAGGCGGGCATCACCGGCACGCCGCAGCCCAGGATCTTCTTATCGCCGCACCAGTCCCGCAGGAGCTGCATTCCCCGCTGCATCCGGGCGGCCCGGGATTCCCGCGCATTGCCAAAGGGAGCAGCGCCATAGAGAAAGTCCAGCTTCACCAGGTCGAAGCCCCAGTCGCACAGCACCGTGTGAAATACATTCTCCAGGTATTGCAGAACCGCAGGGCAGTCGATATCTAGGGCATAGAAGCCGCTCCAGTTGCAGCCGCATTTCCAGGGCCGGCCGTCCACCTTCAGCAGCCAGTCCGGGTGCTCCCGGAACAGGGCGGAGTCCGTCTCGCAGACAAAGGGGGCCAACCATAGTCCCGCCTGGTAGCCCGCGGCGTGGATCTGCTCCACCAGCGCCCGCATGCCGCCGGGGAATTTCTGCGCATCCGGCTCCAGCCAGTCGCCGATCTTCGGCTCCCAGCCGTCGTCGATCTGGAACAGGCTCCCGGCGGGCATCATCCCGGCGCAGCCGGAAAGATCCTGCCGGATGGCCTGCTGGGTGATGGCCTGATAGCGGTTATACCAGCTGGAGTAGCCCCACAGCTTTTCCTGGGTTCGGGGGCGGACGCCCAGGGCCTCGAACCAGGCGTCGAATACCTCCGCTTCGGTTCCCTGGGCAAAAAACAGGCTGAACGCGGGATAGTCCCCGCCCCCGTGGCGCACCCCGGCGCAGTCCCGGGTGAGGCGCAGCACCCCCTGGCGGCTGCTGTAATGAAAAATCGTATACCCCGGCGTCTCATCCAGCGACGCGATCAGCCGGTAGGTGCCGCCCCGGCGGAAGTAGCAGTAGGAAAAGCCGTGGCTCTCGCCCCGCTTCTCGGAGTAATCCACGAAATGATAGTCGCCGTAGCGATCCAGGGCAAACCCGTTTTTGATGAAGCCGGGCACCCGTTTCAATCCCCGCTGAATGCTCCGCTTTCCCAGCTCCGGGCAGTAGGTCCAGGTCTGGTAGCCGTTCATAAAGAGCTTTTCATCCGATTCCATCGCCCAGGGAAGTTCCGCCTCAACGGAACGCAGCGTCCCCTCCGGCAGGGGCAGGGTCATGCGCACGCAGCCGCTCTGGGGCGTGACCTGGACGCACGCCTGCGCCGCGCCGGCATCCGTCGCTCCATGGCAGCGCAGTTCAGGCATGGTGTTCTTCCCCGCGAAGCTGGCGGCTGATCTCGGCGGCCTTTTCGTCGGTCAGAATGAACTTTCTGCGGAACAGAAGCAGCGCGGCCAGCAGCACCAGCATGGGCAGCACCGTCATCATCAGCCGCAGCCCCAGCAGGGTGCCCGCGCTCTGGGCGGCCACAGCGCCGGTCTCCTCCGTGTCGCCCACCAGGCCGATCAGGTCAAGGCCGATGCCGGTCAGGAACACCGCCACGCCGGAGGCCGCCTTGACGACAAAGGTCTGCATGGAGAAAATCACGCTTTCCTCCCGCCGCCCGGTTTTCAGCTGGCCGTAGTCAACGCTGTTGGAAAGGAAGAGGGTGGTCAGGACGCTGAGCATGCCGTTGCAGGCAAACACCACCACGCCGGGAACGCACAGCGCGATCAGATTGCCGGACAGCCCCGCCAGGCACAGCGCCAGCAGCAGCCCGTAGCCGCCCAGGGCCAGCACCAGGCTCAGGGTAAACACGCCGGTGTTGCTCAGCTTCTTGCGCAGCAGCGGATACAGCAGCATCATGCCCAGGATCTGCGCCGCGCCGCCGATGGTGGAAAACAGGGTGTAGCTCTCCTTCCAGCCCGCGCCGCCGAAGTCATACTTGAAGAAATAAATAACGAAGTTGGAGGTCAGATACAGCGCGGAGTTGATAAGCACAATGGACAGCACCACCACAATGGCCTGGTCGTTGGAAAACAGCGCCCGGAACATTTCCTTGACGGTGGCGGTCTTCATTTCCGTCTGGTTGCTCTCCTTCATCTCGGCGCAGCACACGATCTCCGTGACCACGAACACGACCGACACGATCAGCGCCACGTATTTGAAGCCGGCCCGCTCACTGTCGCCGCCCAGCGCGCCCACCAGCAGCATAGTGAACATAGCAATCAGCGCCGCGCCGACCCCCGCGCAGGTGCGCCCTACCACGGAAAGGTTCTCCCGGTCGGCCGGGGTGCTGGTGACGGCGGGGATCATGGACCAATAGGGAATGTCCATCATGGTATAGGTGACGCCCCAGAGGATGTAGACAATGCTGAAATAGACCATCATGCCCGCCTGGCTCAGGTCGGGGGCGGCAAACAGCGCATAGAGCACCAGGGCATTGAGCACCGTTCCCGTGAGGATCCAGGGACGGAAGCGGCCCCATCTGGTGCGGGTCTTTGCCACAATGACCCCCATAAAGGGGTCGTTCAGGGCGTCAAATACCCGGGCAATCATCAGAATGAGGCCCACAAAGGTGGCACTCAGCCGCAGCACATCCTGGTAAAAGTACATCACGTAGGAGGCGGACAGAGCATACACCATGTCCTTGCCCACCGCGCCGATGCCAAAGGCCGCTTTTTGCTTTGCTGTTAGTTTCATTTTCCGTTTCTCCCTGAAATCGTAAATTCTACCCGGACGCTTTTGCAGTCCGGTGCGCTGACCGTCAGGCTTGCCTTGCCGCTCTGACCCTGTGTCCGCAGGTATGTGCCGCACATGCCGCCCTCGGCCACTGCCGTCTCCGGCCCCGCAAGCACCAGCGCCCCCTGAACGCGGAAGCACACCGGCAGCTGGGCATAGGGGGCGACGTTGCCGTTTTCATCCAGGATCCGCACCCGGACGGCGGCCATGTCATAGGTGTCACCCTCCCGCAGTACGTTGGCAGAGGGCCGAACCTCCAGATGCAGCCGGGCGCTGGGCTTCAGGGTCACGCTGGAAACCAGCCTGCCGTCCTTTTTGGCGTCGAACCGCCAGGCGGTGGCCTCGCCGCCCCAGTTGCCCACGTATTTTCCGTAAAGCGCCACGCCGTCGGCGAAGGTCATGCGATAGCGCAGCATGCACAGCAGCATCTTCAGCTTTTTCCCCAGGGGCATTCCCGGCAGGCCGTATTTCCCGGCTGCCAGCAGGCAGTCGCGGAGCATGGCGGCCTTTCGCTTTCCGAAATGCTCCTGGGTCTCCAGCAGCTGGCCGATGGTGTCGTCCACAGCCAGCGGCGGATGGGGCAGCGCCGTCCAGGGGCTTTGGCGCAGAGTGGTGACCAGTGCGTCGTTTTTATACAGCTCCACCGAGTCCGCGCTGGAAAAGACGTAGACCGTGCCCACCTGCCCGGCGGGATAGTCGCCGATGTCCATGTTGGAGCCGACGGCCAGCACCGGCTGCTCCCCCTGGGAGGCGTACAGCGCCGCCGCCAGCTTGGGATTGCGGAAGCTGTCCATAACGCCGTGGTAGCAGATGCGGTCGCCGGAGCCGAAATCCTTGTGGGTGGCATAGTCAAACATACACCAGCCGAAGCATCCGGCGTGCTCCCCGGAGCCGTAGGCCGCGTCAAGCACCCGGGCATGGCGCAGGGCGTGCTCCTGGCGGTGGGCGGCATCGTCAAAGGTCTTGGTGGGATACATATGCCCGTTGCACTCGGAGATCAGCAGCGCTCTCCCCCTGTCCGGCGTCACATCCTTTTTGCGCTTCGCCCCCGCGTTTTGGCCGTTGTGGGAAAAATCGTTGTAGGCGTATACATCCTCCAGCAGGTGGCTCTTTTCCAAATACCGCACGCCGGAGGTGGCGCGGCTGGGGTCAAGCCGGTGGGCGATGGCGTTGGTGCGGGTATAGAATTCATCGTCGTCCACGCTCTCGTTGATGCGCACGCCCCACAGGATGATGCTGGGGTGATTGCGGTACTGGACGATCATCTCCTCCAGCGTGGCGCAGGCCTGATCCTTCCAGGCGTCGTCGCCGATGTGCTGCCAGCCGGGAAGCTCCGTAAATACCAGCAGTCCCAGCTCGTCGCAGGCGTCCAGGAAATGATGGCTCTGGGGATAGTGGCTGGTGCGCACCGCGTTGCAGCTCAGCTCCTGCTTTAGAATCCTCGCGTCCTCCCGCTGCAGGCTCTCCGGGGCGGCGTAGCCCAGGTATGGGAAGCTCTGGTGCCGGTTCAGGCCCCGTAGGAAGATTTTTTTGCCGTTGAGATAGAAGCCGTCCGCCCGGAAGCAGGCGGTGCGGAAGCCGAAGCGGGTCTGCCGGGTGTCCAGCGACATTCCCCGGCTGTCCAGCAGCTCCGCCTGGCAGATGTACAGGTTCGGGTGCTCCGTGGTCCAGCTGGCGGCGTCGGCAAGCTCCATTGTGATGTCCCGCACCGGCGCGCCGGTGTGCTCTGCCAGCGTCCGCCCGTTTAGGTCCAGCAGCGACAGCCGCAGGGAGGCGGCCAGCTCCGCCTGCTCCATGGTCAGGCTGATTTTCGCGTGGGTCAGGTCCGGCGTGTGCACAAACAGGTCGCTGATCCGCGCCTGACTGGAAGTCTCCAGCCAGGCCTCCCGGTACAGGCCGCCGTAGGTCAGATAGTCGATCACAAAGCCAAAGGGGGGCAGCGTCGGATCCTCCCGGGTGTCCAGCCGGACGCACAGCAGGTTTTCTTCCCCTCGCCTTACCGCGTCGGTGATCTCCAGCTCAAAAGCCGTGTAGCCGCCCCGGTGGCTGCCCACCAGAATGCCGTTGAGATAAACCTGCGCCTGGTGGGCGGCTCCGTCAAATTTCAGAAATACCCTGGGCGCACTTTGCGCATCCGGCACCGAGAGATAGCGCCGGTAGCCGCACACCATCTCGTAATCCGCCGGACTGGCGTAGTGCAGCGGCGTTTCCCGGCAGGTGTGGGGAAGCCGCACCGGGACGGCGTCCGCCACTTCCCCCGCCGCGAAGGCCTCGCTCCATTCCGGCGTAAATTCCCAATCATTGCACAAGCTGCTGACGGTCATTGCAGCACCCCCTCCAAAATAATAGAAATCATTTCCTCCAGCGCCTGGGTATAGCTGATGCCCTGCGCCTCCAGCGAACGGTCTGCCAGAAAATGCTCGATGGCGGCGCAGATCATCCCCTGGAGCACCGGCAGTGATACCCGCCGCATCAGTCCTTGCTCCATGGCCTGCTCCAGCAGCGCCAGCGTCGGCTCCCAGCCGGTTTCCAGATGCTGCCGCACCCGCTGCGCCACCCGGGGATACCGCTCATCCAGCAGCTCCAGCTGCTGCAAGTCCATGGCCGAATAGCTCTCCGGCAGGGCAATGATCACGGAGCGGATTTTTTCCTCCAGCGTGCCGAGCCCATCCAGAATAGCCTGCTTGCGCCGGTGGATGGAGGCAAAGGCCTCGTCCACCATATCCAGCAGCAGCTCCTCCTTGGAGGCGTATACGCAGTAAATCGTCTTTTTGCTGATATGAATGGCCTGCGCCGCCTGCTGCATGGTAAAATGCAGCCCCTCCTTCCGAAACAGCTCCAGCCCCGCCTCCCGCAGCCGGGCACGAAGCTCTCTGTCATTCTCCATTTCCATCCCCCCGGAAACCAATTTCCTTTTCCTGGTTTCCATCCTACCACGGAAACCAAATCATTTCAAGCAGTTTCCGTTAGATTCTATATTTGTGACAATTTCACGCCCGCATTTTGTACAGGTTTCACAATTTCCCATTGGAATTCATTCCAATCATCAACAGAAGCGCATCCACCAACATTTTCGGTGGATGCGCTTCTGACAATTGATACTGAACTCCAATTAAAATCTTTAAAAAAGATTTTAATTGCCTGAAGGGCATGGAGTTCATATGAGACTTGTTTTGTGATTTCTTTCCTTATAAATCACAAAACAGGCAGCGCCGTCAGGCGATGCCTTCCTGATTAAAATTAAGATTTTAATCAGGAAAGAGTATGAAATAAAACTCAGGTGAAATCCTTCAGATACTCCGCATTGTTGGCGATCAACTCATTGACAAGATCATTGATCTGCTCCAACGTGCACTGCGCGCCGGTAAGCGGATCGAGCTGGACTGCCTCGTGGATGTACTTCAACTTCCTTTCCACGGCGGCATCCGCCATCAGCTTGTGGACGCTGATGTTGGACATGTTCAGCCCCAGCACCCCGTTGGGCAGGCTGCCCACATAGCAGGGGTGGATGCCCTCGGTGTCCGCATAGCAGGGCACCTCCACGCAGCAGTCATTGGGGATGTTGGAAATCAGGCCGGTGTTCATCACGTTCAGGTTGGCGCGGAAGGGCTGGCCGGTGACGGTGGCCCGGATCACCTTCGGCGCGTATTCCTCACCGGCGTCCATGGGAACATACCGCTCTACCTCGACCTGCTTTTTCAGGGTGTCGTAGTAATCATCGTTGCCCAGCTCATGCGCCAGCCACCAGCGGATCGATACGTGCCAATCCTTGATCATCTGGGGATTCTTGCGGAAGTACGGGGTATATTCGGACATGTGGAAGGGGGACTCGGAGTTGAAGTACTCGAAATACTTCATAATCTCGAACCGAACGGCATCGCTGAAGTCAGAGCCAACATAGCCGTTGTATTTCTTCTCCCGCCGGGCGGCGGCCTCGATCAGGGCCGGATCGGCGGCGATTTCGCGCAGCTTGGGGTAGGCATCCTCGCCGTCCACCTTGAACTGCTGGTACCAGGCCATGTGGTTGATACCGGCGCACCAGTAGGAGACCCGTTTCACATCCACATCCAGATAGGACGCCAGCATCTTCGCCGTGCCCTGAACGCTGTGGCAGAAGCCGAAAATCTTCACCTTGGATTCCCGGCTCAGGGCCAGGCAGATCGGCGCCATGGGGTTGGTATAGTTGAAGAAATAGGCATCCGGGCAAATTTCCTCCACGTCCTTCACCATCTGGCGAATGGCGGGATAGGCGCGCAGCATCCTGAAGATGCCGGTGGGGCCGATAATATCGCCCACGCTCTCGCAGACGCCGTACTTATCGGCGATCTCCAGATCCCGCTGGTAGATGTGAGGGCCGCCCACGCCGATGGTGTTGATCACGAAGTCCGCGCCCTCCAGCACGTCCCGCCAGGCGCTGCTGCTGGACACCTTCAGCGTCCTGCCCACCTGCTTGGCCATCAATTCGGTCATTTCGTGAATGACACGGAGCTTTTCGGTGTTGATATCCACCAGCGCCACCTCACGGATGGGAACATCCTGGAACGCCAGCAGGTCACTAAGGATGGTTTTTGTGAAGATCGCGCTGCCCGCGCCAATGATAACGACCTTGATTTGCTTGTTCATAATCAGATACCTTCTTTCTGAGCTGCCTCACAGCTCTTGTGGATTGAAATGCGATTCTTGATGCGCTGGATAAACTCGGTATTTTCCCGCTGGGAAACCAGGATGACGATCACGAGGAACAATCCGCCCTTCAGGAACTGCTGCAGCGTTGCGTTCATGCCCAGGATGGTCAGTCCGTTGGACAGCACCTGCATCATAATACCGCCGATGATGGGAGCGGAGAAGCGAACCTTGGAGCCGCCGCCTGCCGGGAAGCCGCCCATGACCAGGGCGATCATGGCATTGAACATCATATCCGACCCGGTGTTCACCGCCGCAGTGCCGGTGCGGATGGCGGTCAGGAATGCGGCGACGGAAACGAAGAAGCCGCACAGCACATAACAGATAATCTTGACCCGGGTGACGTGAATGCCGGTGTAGAACGCGGCGTTTTCGTTGGAGCCGATCATCCTGACCTTGCTGCCAAAGGGCGTGTTGTTAAAGAGGAAGCCCGCCAAAACCAGGCAGACGACCAGACCGATCAGCTTATAGGAAAACTTGTCCGCTGCATACAGGGCGAACGGGACTGTCACCGCTTCCTTTGATATGAACTGCACCAGCAGGCCCGTCAGGATATAGCGCATACACAGCGTTGCCAGGAACGAGCCAATTTTCAGCGTGGCCGTCAGCCAGCCGTTGATCAGGCCGATCAGCAGCCCGGTCAGCAGCCCGCACACCAGGCCCAGCGGGATATTGACGCTGCAAACCTTTGCAATCACCAGGCAGCACATGCCGATTCCCGCGCCCACGGACAGATCCATCATCCCCATGGTCATTACGAACATCAGGCCGGTGCTCGCAAAGATCAGAATGATCGATTGCTCCAGGATCAGCCGCATGTTTCTTGCGCTGAGGGACGCGCCGCCGCTTGCAATTGCAAATACAGCCATCAAAAAGGCCAGACCTGCAAACTGCATCAGGAAAGAACCGGCTTTCTTTAAATACGTCTTTTTCATAGCTCTCTCCTTATACCATGTAGTGAATCAGATCCTGCTCCGTCAAATCCTCGGAGCGGGGGAATTCCTTCACGATCTTCCCGTCCTTGAAAATACAGATCCGATCGCACATGCCGATCAGCTCGGTCAGCTCCTCAGAAATAATCAGAATTGACTTGCCGCTCTGCTTCAGCTGATTCATCAGGTTATAAATGACCGCCTTCACCGCAACGTCAATGCCGCGGGTGGGGCTGTCCATGATAAAGATCTCCGCATCCGCAGCCAGCCATTTTGCCACGACGACCTTCTGCTTGTTGCCGCCGCTGAGCGCGCCGACAAACTGGTCAACATGGTTCATCTTTACGTTCAGCTGTCCTGCGTAGGTCTCGGCGTTTTTCCGCATGGAGCGGCCCGTGACGATCCCACTGGGAGCAAACTGCTTAAAGGACGCAATGCAGATGTTGTCCAAAATGCTGGCCTTGTTGAAAAGGGACTCGCTGTCGCGGTTTTTGGGCAGGTAGGCCATCTTACGGTCGATCCGATCCTGAATGCAGGAAACCTGCCTGCCGCCCACCAATACGTCTCCATGCGTATTCTGCTCGATGCCCCAGATGGCCTTTGCCACCTCATGCATTCCCGCCTCGCTCAGTCCGCCGAAGCCAAGGATCTCCCCCTTGTGGAGCTGAATGCTGATATCCTGAAATTTCCCGCTCTCGGAAAGCGCCCGGGTTTCCACCACCACCTCGTCGCCGTGGCTGCACGTGAAATCCTCCCGGTAATACTGCCCCAAAAGCTCCCGGCCGACCATCATCCGCTTCAAATCGCTTTCCGTAACCTCCGCGGTGCTGACGGTGCCGATGTAATGTCCGTCCCGCATAACCGTGACGGTGTCGCAAATGCTCAGAACCTCCTGTAAATCGTGGGAGATAAACATCACGCTGCTGCCCCGCTGCTTCGTTTCCCGCATCAGTTTATAGAGCTGATCGCGGCCTGTCTGGGACAGGGCGGTGGTGGTTTCGTCGATCATCAGCAGTTCCGGCTTGGTGTCCGCCGCACGAAGCAGCTCGATCATCTTGCGCTGTTCTGTGGAATACATTCCGATATCGTCCCCGGGCTGGATGGCCTGCATGCCGCCCTCCTCCAGTACCTTAGAAGCCATTCGGTTCAGCTTCCGCAGGTTGCGGATGCCATAGCGGGTATACAGCTCCTCGCGCCCCAGGAAGATGTTCTCTGCAACGGTCAACCCCGGCAGGGTATTGATCTCCTGAACGATCATGCTGACGCCGCTGCGTGTGGCATCGGTCAAGTCCTTGGGGGCGTAGTGCTTGCCGCTCAGGGTCATGGCACCGCTATCCGGCTTCAGAATTCCCGCGACCATGGACAAGAATGTGGATTTGCCAGAGCCGTTCTCGCCGATCAGCCCCCGGATCTCTCCGCGCTCTACGGTGATGGTCACATCATCCACCGCCTTTGTCACGCCGAAATATTTGCGCATGTGCTCAAAGCGCGCAAGAATTTTTTCTTCCATCTCCATCCCCCTTTCTACTTGGATACGTCATACTTGTGGGTTTTCTTGGAGGAGCGAACCAGCACCAGCAGCATAACGCCCACCACAATGTTTTGCAGCGAGGATTCCAGGCCGTTGGACAGCAGCCCGGTCTCAATGATGTTCATGCACAGGCCGCCCAGGAACAGCGCCAGAATCGGGTTCATGTGCTTTTTGAAGGCGCTGGCAAACATGCATGCCATCAGAGGGGTGAAAATCGTTGCGGTGCTGCTCAGCCCGGAGGCGGCGCTGGCGGAGGTCGTGTAGCAGATATTGACAATGCCCATCAGCCCCGCGCACAGGCCCGCGTAGACAAACGCCAGTGTCTGATACTTGCGGACGGAAATGCCCATGTTCTGCGCCACCGTCAGATTGGAGGACATTGCGTTGACATACAGGCCGAATTTCGTATAGGCAGAAAGGGCCGCCGAAATCAGGATCACCGCAATGCTGATGATAATATTCACAGGCGCGACGCCGAAAACGCGGAACCGATCATCGATTCGCAGGGCCAGCGCGCCGCCGACCAGCATATTGGTCAGTGCCTCGTAGATGATGATCAGGCCTACGGAGATGATCATCGGATTGATTTTAATACGGGTCATCAGCTGGCCGCTGATGGCGGAGATTGCCAGGCCGGTCAATATGCTGCCAATGAGCAGCCCGGGGATGCCGTACAGCTCCGACAGTCTGCATCCAACCAGGGAACTGACCAGCACATTGACGCCCAGCGTCATATCAAAAATGCCCGTTTCCAGCAGGAAATACATGCCGCAGGCAAGGATCGTCTCCATAAGGGTCTGCTGGAAGAGCACCTGGATGCCGTTCACCGTACCGAATCTTGCCGGCTGGAGCGCCTTGAACACGCCAAAGGCCAGCAAAATCGCAATGACCGGGATCCATGCCGTTGCTTTTTTTCGCATACAGAATACTCCTTCTTCTTCGGATAAAGCAAGCCTCCACTTGAATGTATGGATCCAAGTGGAGGCCGTTGCTTGGAGCGGACGGGCGCGTTTACTTCACCAGCTCCGCGTGCCGGGTCATCACATCCTGAATGGACATTGCGGAGGCAGCGTTCCGAATATCCTCAATGGTCGTGTTCGGATTGAAGGTAATCGCCAGGTCGCGGATCTCGTCCATGGTAAAGGTCTGGCGGTTGTAGAAGTCCTCGTTGTAGCCGATGACGTACTTGTTGTAATTGCCGTAGTCCTCCAGGGACTCGATGAAGATCAGGTTGTTCTCCACGTCCAGGGGGAAATCGGCCTCATTGTAGGCGCCGTTGATGGCGTTGTAGACCATCAGCAGAGCAAACAGCGGATCGGAGTGGTGGCCGCCGCCGATGGCGGTGATGGAGCCTTCCTTCAGCATCTTTTCCAGGGTGTTGTCAAAGTCGATGCCAGCCATTGCCTTGTAGCCGGTTTTCAGGTTTTCCTCAGCGGCAATGACATAGGGGGCAAACTTCGCGCCGGTGAGAGCAAAGCCGTCCACCTCCGGGAAGGCGGTCAGAATATTGGTGGCAACGTTGGTGCAGTCGTCAACGGCAACGTCCCATTCCTCGGTCACGATCTTGACGCCCGCCTCTTCAAAGGCTGCGCGGTAACCGGCAGCGCGGGTTTCATAGGTCAGGTCGCCGTGCTGGCTGGCAATCAGCGCCACATTGCTGGCGCCCTTGTCGATCATGGCCTTTGCCATGTTGTACGTTGCGCCGAATTCGTCCTCATGGACGCGGCCCACGTAATAATGGTAATTGCTCAACTGCTTTGCGATATCCTCATCGCTGACGGTTCTGAAGAACTGCGCCCAGTAGACACCGGCCTCCTCACAGGTTTTTCCGATGTTCACCAGGGACGCCTCGGAATAGTTGCACACGATCACGCCGTCGCAGCCGGCGGCAATGAAGTTCTCGGTGCACTTGATGATGTTCTCTGCAGTGCCTTCAAAATCCGTGTTATACAGGACCTCGATGCCCAGCGCTTCCGCGGCAAGATCCAGGATCGCCTTGCAGTCGCCCAGCAACCCGGCAGAGGTAAGTCCGGGGAAAGTGTAGCCAATTTTGATCTTTTTGCCGGTGTCCTTGGTTTCGGTCTTAGACTGATCTGACGGGTTCGCGTTGTCGGCAGTTTTCCCGGAGGAACAGGCTGCCAGGGACAGCATGATTGCAATGCAAAGCAGCAATGCGATAATCTTTTTCATGGTTTACTTCCTTTCTAGACTCTTTTTTTGTTTTGGGGTGTGCTTCTCGTCGGGGCGCGTCCGATTTGTTTTCGACAAGCACAATATAGTCCATTGCAGGCGGTGTGTCAATACCTTTTTGTCAATTTTGTCTGTATTTATAATATATTTGTCTGTTTATTGTAGGAAAATACATACAATACCAGGTTTGCTCAGTACCGTCTTCATAGCAATTCTTTTTCGTATACTGCGAAAACCGTGCTTATATGTAAGTAAACATGGACTTTTATTCTATATACCTGAACACTATACCTGAACATTTCTTTTTGTTCCCGTCATATTTGCTAAAAAGCGTATATCATTTTTGTTTGTATTTTTACATACAATTTTATTGCATTGTCTAAATTTGTACGTTATAATACAAGCAACCAGTCAGGAGAGGATGGGCCGTGCAATGAAGGAGCATAAATACGAGGCAATTGCCAGGACGCTGGAAAATCAGATCCGGCAGGGCGTTTTTAAGCCCGGTGAAAAGATTCCCACAGAGCTGGCACTGGTGCAGGCCTATTCCGTCAGCCGTCAAACCATCCGTCAGGCCATCAGCCTGCTTGAAAAAAGGGGGCTTTTGATTCAGCGGCAAGGCAGCGGAACCTATGTGGAGGCCGACTATTCCCGGGTGGTCCAGCGTCACGCGAAAACCGCCACCATTGCGGTGGTTCCGTGCTTTATGAGCAACTACATTTTCCCCTCCATCATGCGCGGGATCGAGGAGATCGTCTCCTCTGCCGGTTATTCCGTCCGCCTTTCCCCCACCCAGCATCGGGTCGACCGGGAACGTGTGATCCTCCAGCAACTGCTGGAAAACCCGGTGGACGGTCTGATCGTGGAGGGCGTCAAGACATGCATGCCCAATCCCAACATTCCGCTTTACCGGGAGCTTCAGCGCATGGGCATGCCCATTGTCTTTTTCAATACGATCTACCCGGAGCTGGATGACGTAGTGCTGGTTTCCATGGACGATTTCAGCGTGGTCCGGGACGGTGTGAAGCTGCTGGTGGAAAACGGGCACAAAAAGATCGCCGGCATCTTCCGCTGGGATGACCGTCAGGGTTTGGATCGGTACGCCGGTTTCAACGCCGGGCTGCTGGATGCCGCGCTCCCGCTGAACGACAAATTCGTATCCTGGTACGGCACCGGTGATCTGGATGAGAGCAACCCGGATAAAATTGCGCCGGTCATCGATCGGCAGTGGCTGGCCTCTGTGGTGGAAAATGTGACCGCATTTGTCTGCTACAACGATACCGCGGCCACCTCTCTGTTTCAGGCACTGGAGTGTGACTTCCCCGGCACGGCAGAGCGCTATGCTGTCGTCAGCTTCGACGCCAGCGTCTACTATGAGATGTCCAGCCGCAGCTATGTTTCCTACCCCCACAAAAAGGTCGCATTTGGGAAAAACGTGGCGATCAAGCTGCTGAAAATGATTAACGGTGAGCAGCAGGAATCTGAGAAAATGCAATGGGGCAAACCAGAAAAGGAAACATTTTAATGCCTTATAGCACGTTAAAAGCTCCGCCGCCTGTCAGAAGCAGGCGGCGGAGCTTTTGTGTTCTTCCTTCTGTTTGTCGCGCCTTGGCAGAACTTCCCTACGTCGTCTCCCTCTGGGTCAGGCGGGGGAGGGCGGTGTAGGCTTGGATGAGCATGGCGGGGTCCTTGATTTTGCGCAGGAGCTGGCTTCCGGCGTGGACGCCCAGGCTGAACAGGTCGATTTCGATTACTGTGGGCTTGGGAGAGAGCAGCGGGGTATAGGGGTAGTCGTCAAATGCGATCAGCGAAATGTCCTGAGGCATACGCAGCTCCATCTGGGCAATGGCTCGCATGGTGCCCACGGTCATCAGGCTGTTGGTGCACACGATGCCGTCCGGGCGCTGGGGCAACTCCAGCAAATGCAGGGCGGATCGGTAGATGGCGTCGATATCCGGCTCATTATAAGTGATATGCTCCGCCGGGACCTCCAGGCCGTTCTTCTGGGCCGCCAGGCGGAAGCCCTCCAGGCGGTCCATGAAGATGCGGTCGCCCTTCTGGCCGCCCATATAGGCAAGCCTACGGCAGCCCCGGGCCAGCAGGTGCTCCACGGCCATATTGGCCGAGAGGGTATTGTTGGTATCGATCCAGGAGAGGATGGTATCGAACTCCGGCTTGCCGACGCAGATCTGGGGAAAATCGCGCTGAAGCAGCATCCGCTCCAGCTGGGGGGTGACAAACGCGCCGTTGACGATCAGTCCGTCGGCGGACCGCCCGGCCATGGCCTCCTCCAGGATCTGCTCCATCTTTTTTTCGGAATTGTTCAGGTTCAAAAGCGTCAGATGATATCCCCGGCGGCTCAGCTCGTGCTCCGCGCCGCAGATGATATCGAACATATGGGGATTTTGAAAGGGCAGGCCCTTGTAAAAGCTGTCCGCATACAGGATATTCCTTGTGGCCCGCTTGGCCAGATTGGAGGCGGACATATTGGGCGAATAGTTCAGCGCCTTCACGGCAGCCAGCACCTTTTCCCTGGTGGCGGGGGAAACATACAGCTTATTGTTCAGCACTTTGCTGACAGTGGCCGGGGACACTCCGGCTTTTTTTGCCACATCCTGAATGGTATAGGTCATAAAATCTCCCTTCATTTTCGGAAAACGGTTTCTGAATTTGGATGAAAAGACGATACAAAAAGCGTTGACAGTTCAAGAATAGCCATGCTATAATCCAATCAGATTATACAACGGCCCTAAAAATTTTGCAAGATAATTTGATATTTTAAAGGCCGTTGTATAGTAAAACGCTTTCCGAATTGGAAAGAAAAATATGGAACGATTGAAAGGAGAACACCCAAAATGAAAAAAGCAACCGCATTGCTGCTGGTATTGGCCATGTGCTTCGGCCTGCTGGCTGTGTACGCCCCCCTCAGCACAAAGGCGGAGGCCGCCGAGGGCGCGGTGACGGTGAATATCTGGCATGACGGCAGCGAGGCCATCATGCAGGCCATCGCCGACCAGGTCAACGCCGCCCTGGCGGACGACGGCATCACCGTCCATTTCGAGAAGAAGACCGATATGCCCAACCAGCTCAAGCTCTACGGCAGCGACGCCGCCAATGGCCCGGACATGTACTTCTACGCGCACGATGTGCTGGGCACCTTCGTGGCCATGGACATTCTCGCGCCCCTGTCTGACATTCTGGACACCGACGCGCTGCTGGCCGACGAGCTGCCCATGACCGTAAAGGCCGGTCAGCTGAACGGCACGCAGTACCTGCTGCCCGTTTACTTCGAGACCCTGGTGTTCCTATACAACAAGGCGCTGTGGGAGGGCGATATCCCCGCCACCAGCGAGGAGCTGTATGACTACATGGTCGCCCACACCGACGCGGACGCCGGTACCTACGCTGTGGTCAACCAGCACACCAACGCCTACAATGTCTCCCCGTTCATCAACGGCTTCGGCGGCTTCGTGCTCAGCGAGGACGGCAAGCCCGGCTTCACCGACCCCAAGACCATGGAGGCTGTGGAGTACAACAAGAAGTTTGGCCTGCTGGAGGCTGACGGCGACTACAACACCGTGACCACCCTCTTTAATGAGGGCAAGGCTGCTGCCATCATCGGCGGTCCCTGGCTGACCTCCGGCATTGAGGCCGCCGGCATTGACTACGGCGTGGCCTCTCTGTCCGACATCAAGCTGCCCAACGGCAACGGCATGGCTCCCTTCTCCGGCGTGCAGGGCGCGGGCGTCCTGAAGGTGGCGCTGGAGACCAAGAAGGACGCAATCGCCAAGGTCCTGACCGCCATGGCCGCCCCCGAGGTGGGCGTCGCTCTGGCCAAGTCCGCCGGATGCGCGCCTGCCAACAGCAAGGCCTATGACGATCCCGCCGTGGCCGAGAATCCCATGATTGCCGCCATTCAGAAGACCGCCTCCACCGCTCAGCCCATGCCCAATATCCCCGAAATGAACGTGATGTGGGGCCCCGCTGAGAGCTTCCTGGTGAACGTCAACAAGAACGGCGCGGATGTGGAAAAGGCTGCCGCCGATGCCCAGGCCGCCGCCGAGCAGGCCATCGCCGACATGCAGTAAATCAAAGCAATTCCGGGAGCGGCACACTCTGCCGCTCCCAAGCTGTTATAAGGAGACCTGCCAGAATGACACAGAAATTCAGAATGAAGCCGTGGTTTTACTGTCTGCCGGCGCTGCTGCTCATTCTCATTGTGCTTGTATTCCCGATTTTATACACAGGCTATGTTTCCACGACGAACATGAGCCTGTATCACTGGGCAGACTATCGTTTTATCGGGCTGGCCAACTATGCCCGGGCGCTGTTTAAGTTCAATTCCGGCTTCCTCAGCGCCCTGTGGACCACCATTCTTTGGACGCTCATCAACATGGTGCTCCAGATCGGCATTGGTTTTCTCATTGCTATCGGGCTGAATTCCCCCGCGCTGCGGCTGCGGCGGATGTATAAGACGCTGCTGATGCTGCCCTGGGCCATGCCGGCGTACATCTCCATCCTGCTGTGGCGGGTGGGCATTTTCAACACGGAGTTCGGCGTGCTCAACAAGCTGCTGACCATGCTGGGCCTGGGCAAGGTGGATTTTCTGGGGAGCAATACCATCGCGTTCTGCTCCTGCCTTGCCCTGAACCTGTGGATGGCGCTGCCGTTCATGATCTCCACCATCGACGGCGCGCTGCAAAGCGTGGATCGCAATCTGTATGAGAGCGCCCGGCTGGACGGCGCGGGCTTCTGGACCTGCCTGCGCAGCATCACCGTCCCCGCCATCTGGCCCATCGTCGCCCCGGCGGCGGTGATGACCACATTCATCACATTCAAGCAATTTGACATTATCTATCTGCTGACCCAGCAGCGGGGCTATATGACGGGAGCGAGCCTGAATACGGTGATCACCTACGCCCACCAGAACGCCTTCGTCTCCAATAACTACGGCCTGTCCAGCGCGGTCAGCATGCTGCTGTTCGTCGTGATCATTGCGTTCTCCCTGATGACGAACCGCAGCCTGCGTGAGGAGTGAGCCTATGAGCAGACAAAACAAGCGGCTAGTCAAGGCCGTCCTTCTCAATCTGGTTTTCGTACTGCTGTGCCTTGTGGCGCTGGTGCCAATTCTGTACGCGCTGTCGGTCTCCTTCAGCGGCAAGGGGGCGGCGCTTTCCGGCAGTCTGTCTTTCTGGCCCAAGGATCCCACGCTGGAAAACTACCGGGCCATTCTCTTTGACGAGCCGCTCCTGCTGTGGATGAAGAACTCGCTGCTGCTCAGCGCCGGGACCATTTTTGTGGCCATGCTCTGTGCTATCCCCGCCGCCTACGCCGCGTCCCGCTGGCGCTTTAAAGGGCGCAGAGGGCTGCTCCAGGGCCTGCTGGTGCTCAATGCGTTCCCCCAGGTGCTGTCGCTGTTCGCGCTGTTTCGGGTGCTCAAGCTTCTGGGCCTGCTGAACCAGCACATCGGCCTGATCCTGATCTACGCCGGTTCCATGTGTGTGTTTGCCATCTGGAATATGAAGGGATATTTTGACACCATTCCCGTGGAGATCGAGGATGCCTCGAAGATCGACGGCGCCAACGATTTCCAGATGATCCAAAAAATCGTTCTTCCCCTGGCCAAGCCCGCCATCGTGGTCACCTGCGTGATGGTTCTGATCACGGTGTGGAACGAGTATCTGTTCTCCACCACCTTCCTGCTGGACAGCCGCACCTATTCCCTGGCGGGCGGGCTCTATCAGCTCCAGTCCAATGATTACAGCCGGAGCTGGCCCATGTTCACCGCCGCATCCATCCTGACGTCCGTTCCGCTGCTTCTGATCTTCTTCAAGGTGCAGAAGTACATGGTCTCCGGCCTGACTGCCGGGGGCGTCAAGGGATAATTTCACGGAGGCATTCTATGATCGAACGGCAAGCCATTACCCACATTCCGCTGTCGCAGTATGCGTTTACCAACAGCGAGACCAGCCTGACCATCCGCATCCGCGCCGCAAAGGGGAACCTGGAGCGCTGCACGCTCTGGTTCGGCGACCGGGTGCACCCCACGGACCCGATCCCCTTTACCCCCCTGCCCATGGAAAAAATCGGATCGGACCTGTATTTTGATTTCTATGAGGCCACCTTTGAAAGCCCCTACACCCGCGTGTGTTACTACTTTGAGCTGGCGGATAAAGAGGAGCAGGTCTATCTCTACGCCGACCTCTTCTCCCGGCAGCTTCCCGGGGAGCGCAGCGAATTTTACCAGTACCCCTTCATGCGCCGGGAGGAGATCAGCACCGTGCCGGAATGGCTGAAGCACGCCATTGTGTACAATATCTTCCCGGACAGCTTCGCCTCCGGCCGCCGTTCCATCCGGGCCGAGGCTGACTCAACACCCTGGGAGCGGGGGCTGACCCTCCATTCCCGGCTGGGCGGCACCCTCCGGGGCATTACGGAGAATCTGGATTACATCGCCGGGCTTGGCTTCAACTGCCTGTACCTGAACCCGCTTTTTGTCGCGGGGGAATACCACAAATATGACATTCTGGACTACCACCACGTCTGCCCGAATCTGGGCACCGACGAGGATTTTCAGGAGCTGGTGGACCAGGCCCACGCGCGCGGGCTGCGGGTGGTGATCGACGGGGTGTTCAACCATTGCAGCTGGCAGTTCTTTGCCTTTGACGACGTGGTGCGAAACGGCGAACGCTCCCGCTATCGGGACTGGTTTTATGACCTTCAATTCCCCGTGGTCCGCCCGGAGCGCCCCGATACCGTGCCGAATTACAGCTGCTTTGCCTATGAGCGGAAAATGCCAAAGCTGAACAGCTCCAACCCGGAGGAACGCGACTACTTTGTGGAGGTGGGGCGGTACTGGATCGAGCGCTTCCATGTGGACGGCTGGCGGCTGGACGTGGCCAACGAGGTGGACCGGGACTTCTGGCGGGCCTTCAGGAAGGCCACCCGGGAGGCTGACCCCCAGAGCGTCATGATCGGCGAGATCTGGGAAAGCGCCGAAAGCTGGCTGCGGGGCGATATGTTCGACTCCGCCATGAACTATGATTTCCGCAGGCACTGCCGGGACTTTTTCGGTCTGGGCAGCATCACCGCCGCCGAATTCTCCGCCCGGGTCACCGACATGCTGCTCCGCTATCCCACCGGGATCGTACAGGGCCAGCTGAATCTGCTGGACAGCCACGATGTATGCCGGTTCCTCTCCTTCTGCGGCGGAGAGATCCGGCGGCTGCGGCTGGCGGAGGTATTCCTGTTCACCGCCCCCGGCGCGCCCAGCGTCTTTTACGGGGACGAGCTGGGGATGGACGGCAGCTGCGAATATGATCTTCGCGGCCCGATGCCCTGGGGCAAGCCCCGCCACGACGAGCGGGCCTTCTTCCAGTCCCTGACCGCCCTGCGCGGGCGCTGTGAGGCTCTGGCCACCGGCAGCTTCCGCACGGTTTTTGCGGATGACAGCGGTCTGTTCGTCTACCGGCGCAGTCTGGATGGGCACACCGTCACCGTCGCCCTGAACGCCGGTATCGCCCCGGCAATTGTTTTCCCCCATGTCCCCGCTGAGGCCCCGGTCTTGTCCGATGGCTTCACCGCCGATCACCTTGCCCCCCTCAGCTATGCGGTCTGGGCATAACGTTTGCATACATAAAATCGCCGCCCCGGTTTCCCGGGGCGGCGATGCTGTTCTATTGTCTCAGCCGGTCACCTGGTAGCGCAGGCGCAGGTAGGAGTCCTCCAAGGTCTGGCACTCCAGCAGCTTCAGCGTCCCCAGCTGGGGCAGCGCCTCCGGCCGGAGCTGGGAGCGGCCGTCGATGAGCGTTGCGGTGTCCTTGCCGCCCACCAGCACCCGCCCGGAATTCAGCGACCAGAGATCCGTGGTCTGCTCGATCTCGTAGTACTGGTGCAGCCCCTGGCGCACGCCGTCGATTTTGGGAAAATCCGCATCCACATCCAGGCAGTCTGCCGCGCCGGTGCTGATCTTCCCGTCCACAGACATCAGCATAAAAAGCGTCGTGATCGGTCTGCTCATCCCCGCTTCTCTGTTCCCTCGCTCTTCGTCAGCAAATCACAAAAAAAGGCGTCCCGGTCGAAGCTGTCCGTGGCGAAGCCGGGGATCTCCTTGATGGCCTTGCAGATGGCGGCGCTGAAGCCGGTGAGGATCTGCCCGATCTCCTGCCGGGAGTAGGGGCAGCTCCCGGTGACGATCAGCGCGGCCAGCCCATACACCGCCAGCCAGAGGTCGCGGAAATAGCGGTCCGCCTCCTCCGCAGTGATCTTGTAGATGTCCATCAGCGTCGGCCGGACGATCTGCTGGGAATGGGCCATGGCCTCCATAGCGCTGCAACCAGTCGAAGTGCCCCGGCTCAGGAAGAGCAGCCGGTACAGCTCCGGCTCTTCGGAGGCAAAGCGCAGATACTGCATTCCGAAGCCGTAGAACGGCACCTGCTCCGCCAGCCCGGCGGCGGCATATTCGTCATAGCGCCGTACTGCTGCCCGGTGGACCTCCTGCCGCACTCCCTCCATGGAGCCGAAGCAGGTAAAGATCGGCTGGGTGGAGGTGCCCAACTCCTGGGCCAGCCGCTTCGCCGTCAGGCTGTCGATCCCGCCGGCCTGCACCACCCGCAGCGCCGCCTGGACCATTTCTTCCCTTGTGAATTTATTCGGTGGAGCCATTTTTATCCATTCCTTTCGCGAATCGATAGCATAAAATATATATTAGAAATTATACTTTTTGACGGCACATTTGTCAATAGAAAACTTTGGCCGCATAAAATCCCCCTGCCTTGATATGTCCCCCCAATACCGGGTGTCCAGTATTGGGGGTACATATCACTCCCTTTTGAGGAGGCAGGGGGGATATTTGTCATGAGCGCTTTGGAGGGACGATGACAGTGGCAAAGTAGCTGATTTTTTCGGGGAGGTCCTTCATGGAGGGAAAGAGCTGCTGGGTCGGCAGGCCGCAGTCGGCGGCCATCGCGCTTTCCTCGGCCAGGCCACAGCGCTCCAGAGCGGCGGCGGTGGCGGGCATGGAGCGGCCGGATTTCATCAGCACCTTGGTTCCGGGCAGAGACAGGGCCTCGTCCAGATCCGCCGCCCCAGCGGGAATGATGTGCAGAGGCGAATCCGGCTCCGTCAGGCTCCTGCCCAGGGCTGCCGCTACCGCGCAGAAGCTGGGAACGCCGGGGATCATCCGGGTCTCAAAGCCCCGGCGGCGCAGCTCATCCAGCACGTAATAGGCAGTGGCGTAGATGGACACGTCGCCCAGGTTCACCATTGCCACGTCCAGCCCGGCCTCCAGCGGCTCTCCAATGACGTCCGCCGCGGCGCAATATCCGGCGGCGCGGACGCTTCTATCCTTGGACATTCCGAAATCCAAAGGGATGATCTTCTTTCCCTCCAGGCGCACCGCGCCGGAGGCGATTCTCAGCGCCAGCATCTCCCCGGAGGATACTCTGGGGGCGGCAATCACCGGGCATGCCTCCAGCGCGACAACCGCCTTGCGGGTGAGCAGCTCCGGGTCGCCGGGGCCGACGCCCACGGCATAAAAGGTTCCGCGTCTGTGCATCACAGCGCCGCCCTTTCCGCCGCCCACTGGACAATGGGCAGCCCCAGCTCTCTCGCCCGCTCCAGCAGCGGGGCGTTGGGAATGCGGGAGCGTTCCCCGGCCAGGATCACCCGCTCACACCCGGCCATCACCTCCGCCGCCCGGTCGATGGCCGCCCGGTCGATGGGGGTAAAGGCGGGGACGGCGATCACCTGGGCGGCCAGGAGCCGGGCCAGGCGGTGATCCAGATCGTTGTCATACAAAATGCCGGTGGCAAAGGGGATGTTGTCCCGCTGCAGGCTGCGGTAGACGCCGATCCCCTCCCCTGCCCCGGCCAGGACAAACACCCGGGGGATATCGCCGGAGGGCTTTTTCAGCTCAATGCTGCCAAACAGGGGGTCAAAGAAGCCGTTTTCAATGTCATACAGCCGCCGGATGCGGTTCTCCTCGAAGATCTCCCCCGGTGTACCGCAGCCAAACAGGGTATCGCCCTTGACGGTGATGATCTTGTCCGCCACTTTCTCAGCCAGATCGATCTCGTGAAGGGACATGATGACGGTTATATTCTTCTTCCGGGCCATGCGGGTGAGGATGGAGAGCAGGTCCAGCTTGTGCCGCACATCCAGGAAGGAGGTTGGCTCGTCCAGCAAAATCAGCTCCGGCTCCTGGCAGATGGCGCGGGCCAACAGGATGCGCTGGCGCTGGCCGTCGCTGATGGCGCTGAAATCCCGCTCGCTCAGGTCCAGGGCATGGACGGTGTCCATTGCCTCGTCCACAGCCCGCTCATCCTCCGGGCGCAGGACGCCCAGGCGGCCGGTGTAGGGATAGCGGCCGGTGGCCACAATGTCCCGGCAGGTGGTCAGGTCCACCTTGATCCGCTCGGTGAGGATCACCGCCAGCTTCTGGGACAGCGCCTTATAGGAAAAGGACTGGATGGGCTTCCCCTCCAGCAGCACCTGGCCGGAGATGGGGGGCAGGTCGCGGGCCACGGTTTTCAAAAAGGTGGATTTGCCCGCGCCGTTGGGGCCGATCAGGGCGACGATCTCCCCCTTTCGGATCTTCAGGGAGATGTCCCGGATAACGGGAACGCCATGGTAGCCGATGGTCAGGCCGCGGGTCTCAAAATAGGTTTCCGCCATGTTATTCCCGCCTGCCTTTCCGGCGCAGCATCATATAGATCACCACCGGCGCGCCGAAGATGGAGGTAACTGTGCTGATATTCAGCTCCGTGGGGGCAAAGGCCGTGCGGGCGATCAGATCGCAGAGCATACAGAATACGCCGCCGCCCAGGAACGTGGCAGGGATCACCACCAGGGGCTTGGAGGTATTCAGGCACCGCTTGATGAGGAACGGCACCGCAATGCCCACAAAGGAGATGGGCCCGGCAAAGGCCGTCACCGTGGCAGAGAGGATGCTGGAGAGCATGATCAGCGCCGTGCGGAACACCTTGATGTTCACGCCCATGCTCTGGGCGTAGCTTTCGCCCAGCTGATAGGCGCTGATGGGCTTGGCCATCAGGAAGGTGAGCAGCGAAGTGACGCCCACCACAATGGCCGCCACGCCCACGTTGCTCCAGTTCATGCCGGAGAAGCTGCCCTTGGACCAGTTGTGCAGGTTGATGATGTCGGAATCCGCCGCGAAGGTGACCACGAAGTCGGTGATGGCCGTACAGATATAGCCGATCATGATGCCCGCCACCAGCAGGGTGGACATGCCCCGGATGCGCCGGGAGAACAGCAGGATAAATCCCACCGACAGCAGCGAGCCGACAAAGGCCGCGCCGATCAGCGCATAGGACGAGACGCTGCCGAACAGCTCCATGAAATAGATCATGGCAAAGGCCACCACCATCTTGGCGCTGCTGGAAATGCCCAGCACGAAGGGACCGGCGATGGGATTTTCAAAGAAGGTTTGCAGCAGGAAGCCGGACAGGGACAGCGCGCCGCCCAGCAGCGCGGCCATCAGGATGCGGGGCAGGCGGATTTTCCAGATGATGTTCACCTCGGTAGTGGTGCCGGTTTTGGTGAAAATGATCTGGATGATCTTGCGGATGGGGATGGGCACATTGCCGATGTTGATGTTCAGCACCGTAATGGCAAAGAGCGCCGCCAGCAGCAGCACAAATACCAAAACGTACCGCGCCCGGCGGCGGGCGTTGATCCCCCGATAAGCCCCGGCTTCCGCCGGGGCTTGGGAGATCATTGGATCTTTCGTTTTCTTCATACCTTAGACCACCCGGGTCAGGAAGGTCATCTCGCTCTCGTCGCCGTCCGTCAGCGCCAGGTGGATATCCCGGATCATCTGGCCCACGATATCCGTGGCCTGGTAGAAGGACTTGCCGGTGCACCACACGTTGCCCTCCTGCACGCCCTTGAAGTCGGCGAACAGCTCGTTCAGCGCCAGCAGCTCGTCGACGGTGGAGATGGGGGCGGCGATGGAGGCATTGTAGATCAGCACGTCGGCATCCACGGCCTTGGCGTAGAAGTCCTCCATGGTAATGGAGATGGAGGTGGCGGCCTGATCGGTGACGAAGTCCTCAAAGGCGTAGCGGCCGCCGGCCAGGGCGATCATCTTGGGGATGTAGTCGCTGGGCTTGCGGATGACCACGGAGCCGTCGGAGTTGACGGCGAAGAAGGCCACGGTCTTGCCGGTGTTCTCAAAATTCTCCAGCTCCCGGATCACGGATGCCTGCCGGTCGAAGAAGGCGGCGGCCTCGTCCTCCTTGTCCACCAGCACCGCGTAGAGCTTGATCCACTCGGTGCGGCCCAGGGGATGGGGCTCATAGCTGGAGCGGTCCACCAGCACGGGGATGCCCAGGTCCTCGATCATTTCCTTGACTTTGGGGGTGTGGTAGATCATGGTGGATTCGATGGCCAGGTTGCAGTCCTCGCCGATCATCAGCTCATAGTCCGGCTCGCTGTACTTGCCGGAGAAGAGCATCGCGCCGGAGTTCAGGGCCTCCACGGCGGCGTCGATGTACCAGCCGGAGGCTCTGGTGCCGGTGAGGCGGATGTGATCCAGGGCGTCCACCGCGTCGAACAGGGACATGGCGGAGGTGGCGGCCAGATAGATCCGATCCAGCGGCTGCCGGAGGACGGTGATGCCGTCGTCCAGGCCGCCGGGGACCTGGCCGTCCTCGGGGACGACCAGGAAATCGCCGCCGTTTTCAATGGTGATGAGGGTATAGCCCCCCGCGTAGCGGTACAGGCGGAAGCACTGGGCATATTCCAGCTCCGTCTCCGCCTCGAAGGTCAGGCCGGGGAGCTCGGGCGCTCCCTCCGCCAGGGCGGAGGGGCAGCCGAAGCCCAGCAGCGCCAGCTGCATGGCCAGGGCCAGCAGCAGCGCGGTGATGCGTTTTACAGTCGTTTTCATGCGTTGTCCTCCTTGGCAATGGCGGCGTCATAGAGCTTGCCCGCCGCATCCTGCTTGCCGAACAGGATCCCATAGAGCTTCAGCCACGCGGCCTGACCCCTGGCCTCCGGCTCGTCGGCGGAGCGATCCACCACCAGCGGGATATCCAGCACGGCAAAGCGGTCGGTGAGCTTGGTCAGGCGGTTGCGGTACTCCACGGCGGTCAGCTCCTCCCGTTCGGGAACGGTTTCCTTGCGCTCGGTCAGGGCCTGCTCGCTCAGGGGCAGAGGCTCGGTGCCGATCAGGCCCAGGGCCACCTTTTCCTTGATGAGGGTGCGGTAGTCGGGCTTTTCCCAGGTGCCGCCGGGCAGCTTCTCGCCGGTCTCCAGCATGTCGTACAGGGTCGCGTCCTCGCAGTCCTCGGGCACCACGCTTACGTTCTTCAGCGCGCCCAGCTGATCCAAGGTCCCGGCCAGGGTCTCATCCATCAGATAGACGTTGGATGCCGGAACGCTGACGATCAGATAGTCCTTTTCCAGTCCGGCAGGCAGCTCTACCCCGGCGGGGACCAGCAGGTACTTGAGGATGTCGCCCTGATACTGGGCGGCCACATAGTCAGAGGTGATCTGGGCGGTGTCCGCGGGCTCGTCAGACTGGACGGTCTGGGGCGCCTCCTTGGCCTCCTTGTCGGCCTGGGCCAGAGCCTTGGCCGCCTCATCGGTATCCAGGACGGTGTCGCGCCGCAGGTCGACCTCCGCCAGCACCACGCCCTGGTCATACTGGAACAGCTTCAGGTAGCGCGCGCCGGAGGTCTTGATGTTCTCCTTGAATTCCAGGCCCAGGATCTCCGGGGCCGTCTTGTCCAGCTTGGAGTCGGGATCGTCCTTCTCTTCCTCCTCGGTGCTCAGGGAGCCGCCGCCACCGCTGCCCGTGGAGGTGGCGGACTGGGCCTTCTTCAGCTGGACGTAGATGCTGTACTCGATCTCATGGGCGGCGGACATCTTGCTGGTCATGCCCAGGATGCGGTTGTTGGCGTTCAGGGCCACAGGGACGGTGAACTTGCCGTCCGAGGTGGGATAGAATACGCCGCCGGAGGCCTTGACGTACTTATACTCGGTCTGGCTGCCGCTGATGCTCACGAAGCGGATCACCGCATAGGCCTTGCCGCCCTTGACGATCACCTTGTCGCAAACGATTTTTACCCGTCCGCTGCCGCCGCTGAAGGTGAAGCCATCGGGCTTGTACTCGCCGTCCTTCAGGGTGGTATTGCTGTTCACGGCGGAGGTAGAGCCGCTGGTATCCGGCTCCGACGGGCTGGTAGGCGTGGTCGGGTCGGTGGGCGTTGTAGGCTCGGTAGGATCGGTGGGTGTGGTGGGATCGGTAGGATCAGTGGGATCCACATCGCCGATCTTCTTCAGGCCAGCGGACAGGAACGTGACAACACGGTCGTACCATTCGTCATTTTTCTTGCTGTGAGAAGCAAAGTTGAGGGGTTCATCCAGTGCGGAAACAGGGACGGTGTAGACATACTTGCCCTCCGCATTCTTTGTGAACGGTGCCCAATTTGCCTTGTCCTTCGCAGCCTGTTCCTTGGTTCCGGCGTACAGGTAGTCGTAGCCGGTGCCGCTGAGGGTCAGCTCTGCCGTCATCTTGCCGTTAACCACCTTCAGCTTGGCGTCGATGATCTTGAACATGGAAGCACTGCACTCAGTGGTCACCTGATAATAGCCGTCCTTGATCTCCTCGCTGGGTTCGCTGGGATCGGTGGGATCCACATCGCCGATCTTCTTCAGGCCAGCAGACAGGAACGTGACAACACGGTCGTACCATTCGTCATTTTTCTTGCTGTGAGAAGCAAAGTTGAGGGGTTCATCCAGTGCGGAAACAGGGACGGTGTAGACATACTTGCCCTCCGCATTCTTTGTGAACGGTGCCCAATTTGCCTTGTCCTTCGCAGCCTGTTCCTTGGTTCCGGCGTACAGGTAGTCGTAGCCGGTGCCGCTGAGGGTCAGCTCTGCCGTCATCTTGCCGTTAACCACCTTCAGCTTGGCGTCGATGATCTTGAACATGGAAGCACTGCACTCGGTGGTCACCTGATAATAGCCGTCCTTAATCTCCCCGCTGGGTTTGCTGGGATCGGTGGGATCGGTGGGGTCAACAGGAATATCGGGGGTACTGGAGAGCTTGGGCAGACGGTTGGCCAAGACCAGGTAATCCTGAGTAGTCAGCCAGCCATTGGTGGCTGTGTACCACTTGGTCGAATGGCGGGCGAAGGGGATGCGCGCGCTCAGAGCGCTCTTGGACAGGGTAACCGTGTAAACCTTCCAGGTCGCCTCTCCCGCGTAATCCTCGAACGCCACCGCTCCCGCATTGCGGGTAGCTTCATCGTCAGAAGCTAAACCAAAGTACACTTTGTCATAGGAGCCGGAACGGCACACCCATTTGATGACGATCTTATCGCCGGAGATAGACAGCGTAGAGCCCTTGTCCACGGGGAACGACTTGTTCTCTGTCCGGCTCAACTCCGCATAGGCGTTGCCGTAGAGGTCATATACGCCATCGGTATAATAGTTCAGGTCGAAGCTGCCATCAAAATTGGGGATGTTCAGGAAATAGTCCTGCGTGGCATCCCAACCGCCATCGGTATGACCGATCACCACAGGGATGCTGGTGCCCTGCTTGTCAGCGGAAACATCAAAGACAAAGGTGGTAGTGCCATCGCCATTCACAGTGCCGGTAATATAGGAAGTCTTGTCCTTATCAAAGCGGCTGCCCAGGTACAGCTTGTCCGCAGTCTTACCGCTGTTATTGCCTGCGGTCCTGCCGGTGATGGTACAGGTGATGGTGTCGCCCCTCAGGGTAGCGGAGGATGCGGTGATGACGAACATCTGCTCCACTTCGCTGCCGCCGGAGAGCATTTTCATGCCCGCGGGATCAATGGTGGTGCCGGTGTCGTCGGGAAGGTCGCCGATCCGGGGCAGGCAATTCATCAGCACCAGATAATCCTGCTTCTCAAGCCAACCGCTCGTATCCTGGTACCACAACGGCGAATGCCGCATGAATGGGATCATGGTGTTGAGGGCACTCTTAGGCAGGGTAATGGTGAAAACCTTCCAATTCAGCGTACCGGCGTCCGTGGATGCGATCGCCTGGGTCTCACGGGCCGCAGCGTCGTCACTCAGCTGACCAAAATACAGCTTGTCGGTATCGCTGGCGCGGGTGACCCACTTGATGGTGATCTGATCGCCGGAAACGGTCAGGGTAGAACCCTCATCCACAGCAAAGCCTCTGTTATCCACCTTATCCAGATAGGCATAGGCATTGCCGTAAAGATCATATACGCCGTCGGTATAGTAGCTGAGATCAAAGCTTCTGTTGAAGTTGGGGATATTCAGGAAGAAGTCCTGATTGGTATGCCAGCTGCCATCGGCATAACCCGCGACCGCAAGAATGCTGGTGCCCTGTTTGTCGGCGGAGATGGAGAAGCTGAAAGTGGTGCTGCCGTCTTCGTTCACGGTGCCGATGATGCAGCCGCTCTTGTCAGCGTCGTTGCGGCTGCCCAGATACAGCTTTGCGGCGGTCTTACCGGCCTCGGTGCCTCCCATTTTGCCGGTGATGGTGATGTAAATCCTGTCCTTCAGGAGCATGGCGCTGGATTCGCCGATTACGAAGCTCACCTGCGTCCAGCTGCTGGTGGGGGCCATGATGATCCCGGCGTCATCCCTTACCACAGCAGTATCGCCGGTGTCAGCGGGGATGGAGATCAGCAGGTCTTGGTTGTTGTACCAAGTGCCGTCGGGCTTGCCCAGGCAGATGGAGTTATTCGCCCCTCGGTAGGAAGCAGGCAGCTCAAATTCAAACACCCAGCCGCCGGTTGCGGTCTCCTTGCCCTGAACATAGGGGGACTTGAATCCGTCTTCCTTGCCGCCAAAGTACAGGCGGCTAAAGGAGGGATTGGGAGTTTCAAAGCGCACCAGAAGCTTGTCGCCCGCAATCACCATGCCGGTCTTTCCGGCAGTGAACATCTTGAAATTCTTACCGTCCGCCGCCTTGATGACCTTGATCTTTGCATCGGACAAATCGTCGGGCAGGGTGGGGATGGCCTTTGCCGCTTCGGAGTTCTTTTCCTCGATGGTCTCGGGGATGGTCAGCACCAGCTCAGTGGTATTGTAGGCATTCTCCGCCTTCAAATCCGCTTTCAGCAGGCAGACAGGGACGCGGCGGGTGTCATCCAACTCGTCAGCGGACAGGGTGAAGTGGTAGCTGCGCATTTCTCCATTGGCAGCGTAGCTAACCACGTCAAACGCGCCGCCCTTGTCCAGCTGCTCCTTCAGCTGCACCAGGGTGCCGAAGTACAGGTAGTCATAGGGGAAGCTGCCCTCACCGTTCGGTTTGACATTGACAGTGAGATACAGCTGACCATCCACCTTGATGCCGGTGGCGGAGTCAACGGTGAAATCAGCACAGGGCACATTCGCCGCATCCACAACCGCCAGACCATCAACGTCCCCCTCAGGCACAGGGGCCGCGAAATAAGTCTTGGGAGTGGGAACGGAGTCCTTTTTCACCTCAGGAATGTCAGAAGGAACTATCAGCTCCAATTCACTGGAGTTGTAGGGGCTCTTATCAGACAGGTCACTCTTTAGTATGCAAATGGAAACCCGCGTCCCGGCTGCACTCAAAGGAAGCGTAAAATGGTAAGTCTGCTTCTCACCGGCCACGCCTGCTACAACACCAAATGCTCCGCCTTTCTCCAGCTGCTCAATCAAGGCAGTACGGGTGCCGAAATACATGTAGCTGTAAGTGAATGCTCCACTGGCGGCTGCATTCACATAGACGGTAGCATAAATATTGTTCTCATCCCTAACAGCCGTAGCCTTCTCAATCTTAAACATGGGATATACGGCATCTGCCCCCTGCTTGGCGACAAACAGCTTGCCGCTCACATCCTGCTCATCCGAAGGCGCGGCAGGATAATTCACAGGTGTGGGAACGGGGTCCACCTTTACCTCAGGAATGTCAGAAGGAACTATCAGCTCCAATTCGCTGGAGTTGTAGGGACTCTTATCAGACAGGTCACTCTTTAGTATGCAAATGGAAACCCGCGTCCCGGCTGCACTCAAAGGAAGCGTAAAATGGTAAGTCTGCTTCTCACCGGCCACGCCTGCTACAACACCAAATGCTCCGCCTTTCTCCAGCTGCTCAATCAAGGCAGTACGGGTGCCGAAATACATGTAGCTGTAAGTGAATGCTCCACTGGCGGCTGCATTCACATAGACGGTAGCATAAATATTGTTCTCATCCCTAACAGCCGTAGCCTTCTCAATCTTAAACATGGGATATACGGCACCTGCCCCCTGCTTGGCGACAAACAGCTTGCCGCTCACATCCTGCTCATTCGAAGGCGCGGCAGGATAATTCACAGGTGTGGGAACAGGATTCTCTTTCTTCTCGGACGTGGCATCTTCCTGCTCCCGATCCTGGTTCTCCTGGTCCTGCTCTTCCGGCTCGTCCTCTTGTTCGGGGACGTCGCCGGCAGGCGCGGGGGCGGCCGGGGTGGGGAGCTGGGTGGGGACGATCAGGTCCATGGGGGCATAGGCGTCCTCCGCGATCAGGTCATCCTTCAGCAGGCAGACGGGGACACGGTAGTTGGTTTCCTCCAGCTTGCCGGCGGACAGGGTGAAGTGGTAGACCCGGCATGGGTTCTCAGGGTCCTCGTTATTCTCCACGCCCAGGACGGCAGTGACCGTCTCATCGGCATCCATAAGGGCGGTAAGGCTGTCCGCATCGCCCAGATACAGGTAGGAATAGGCATAGGTCTTATCCTCCTGGGGTGCGACCCGGAGGGTGATGTAAACGGTGCCGTCCATCGCAAGGGCTGTGGCGGAGGTGATACTGAATTGGGCACAGGCCGTGCTCTGGTCCTTCTCGGCCACCAGCAGGCCGGGGGCCTCCTGCTCCTGCGCGTCCTCAGGGGCGGCGGCATAGGCACCGGCGGCGATCACCGAAGCGGTAACAGGGGCGGCGGCAAAGAGCGCGACCATCGCCTCCTCCGGCACGGCGGGGATAATCAGCTCCCGCTCCTCTACCCGGTAGCCCAGCTCCTGGCTGTCATCCGCGGCAACCAGGCAGAGGGTCAGCCGGGAATTGTCGGCCGCGCCGGTGGTGAAGTGGAACAGCAGCTCGCCGTTGTTGCCCACGGCATCCACCACGGGGAAGGGGCCGCCCTGGGCCAGCCGGGCCTCCAGCTCCGCCTTGGAGCCGAAGTACAGGTAGCGGTAAGCGGCCGCCACGCCCACGTGCATGGTGGCATACAGCGTGCCGCCATAGCGGACCGCCGTTACGGAATTGATGGGGAAATCCCAGCAGCCGTCATAGGTGCCGGGGTGCACGATATTCATGCCGTAGACCAGGCGCTCTTCCACCGGGGCGGCATAATAGAGCGTGGGGTCCGGGTAGGCCAGCTCCCGCTCCGGCTCGGTCTCTTCGGGCTCGGTGACCTCGGGTTCGGTCTCTTCCGGCTCCGTTTCCTCCGGCTCGGTGACTTCGGGCTCCGTGGTCTCCGGGGCCTGGGTCTCCTGAGGCTCCGTGACCTCCGGCTCGGTATTCTCCGGCTCCGTGGGGGCCTCGGTCGGGGCTTCCGTGGGAGCTGCCGTAGGAGCCTCCGGGGGAGTCTCCCCCGACGGCTCGGGCTGGGGCTCCGGCGTGGGTTCCGGCTGGGGTTCAGGCTCCGGCACGGGCTCGGGCTGAGGCTGGGGGTCCGGTGCGGCGGTCAGCTCCACCTCGGCAGCGATCTCCACGCCCGGCTGAACTTCCTCTGCCGCCGCGGGCAGCGCATAGCCCGCCAGCATGGAGACCGCCAGCAGGAACGCTACGATTCTCGTCCGTAATGTTGACATAAAAAATACGCCTCCTGTGTGGGCCTCTCCCCTCCCATCGGTTTTTGCATGAGGGGGCGCAGGCCTGGAATCCTCATGGAGATCTCACACAAAGGCGCTTGAACGCTTCTCCCGGAAAATACAAAAGAGCAGCACAAACGTGCTGCTCTGACGGCATTTTCAGAACACAAAGCGTTTTAATCGGAAACATGATCACCAGACGAAATATCCTGACTCCGCCTCACCGCTTGCCCCGCCTTCCCGCTTACCCAGTGGCACAATGGGGGTCGCTCCGCGTTACAGTTGCCGTTACAGTCCGTGGTTCTCACACGGTTCCTTCATCCTGATGCTGATATTCACTTTACGGGAGATATCCATGCAGGGCAAGTATAGCATACATTCTTCCGATTATCAACGGAATTTTTGCGTTTTTTATGTGAATTGCGCCCATCGCGATTGTCGGGCGCGCTCATAATGAAAAGAGGGTCTTATCCAGCTTGCGGGCGCGGATGGCGCAGAAAAGGACGGTGCCGGGGAGCAGGAGGGCGATCAGCTCGCCCAGGGCGACGAAGGCGGCGTTGTACCAGAAGCTGGCTTCGCCGATGTAATAGGTCAGCTCCCAGCCCACCAGCAGGGCGTTGGTCAGGGCGGGCAGCAGCATGCCCACAACGGGATAGCCCTTCACGGTGACCTTGCGGGTCAGCCACATCCCCCCGACTGCCAGCAGGGTGGCCAGGGTGCCCACCAGCCAGTCCAGAGGCAGGGTCCCGGCATAGGTCAGGTTGAACAGCAGGCAGCCCAGGGTCAGCCCCGGCACGGCGGCGGGGGTGAAGAATGCCAGCACGCACAGCGCCTCGCTGATGCGCACCTGCACAGCCATGGAGGTGGATTCCGGCCAGAGCAGATACTGGGCATAGGTCAGCACGGTGTACAGCGCCGCGATGATGGCGGCATGGGTGATAAAGCGGGGATTTTTCATATTGTCTCTCCTGATACAAAAAATTGCGGCCACATCCGTGACCGCAAAAGCAGATGGGCGCATACAATGCGCCCATCCGAAAAAGCCTAGTTTTGTTTACCGACAGGAGGGTCACGAACTGTCCTATAAAATTACGGGATGAAGTATACCCGATTTTTCCGCCGCTGTCAAGAGGCAATCACAGCGATTCAAATTTGGCCGCGCCCTTGGTATCCAGCCACGCGCCCATGGCAAGGCAGGCCAGCACCAGCGCCGCGGCGGCGACGGCAAGATACGCATTCATGCCCATGACATTCCGGGTCAGGTACCCAAGGCCCGCCACCAGCAGAGGCAGCACAAAAGCCAGCAGGACCGCGATCATCACATTCATGCTCTGCTTAATGGGCACCGATTCGGATGTCCACTGCAGATCGGGGCGCAGGACGCCGATCACCAGGCCGAAGGCGGAGAAGAACCACGCCATCGCCTCCACCAGCAGGACGCACAGCACCGTCTGCACCACTCCCAGGCCGATACACCAGCTCAGGATCACCGCTGAAACGGCGGCGGGGAGCAGATTCAGCCGAAGGCCCAGCCCCAGCTTCGCCCGCAGCACCATTTTACCGCTGACGGGCAGAGAACGGACGACCCATAGATTCTTCCCCTCCAGGGATACCGAGGGAGGCGTGATAATATCCATGCCCGCGCAGAAGCTGACGGAAAGCACCACCAGCAGGGGGACCAGTCCCGCGATCTCGGGGGCCATAGCGCCAAGACTGGAGATCGTCTGGGTCAGCATATCACGCTTGATGACACCGATCACGGCCAGCACCAGCATAAACACCACACCCAGACCGCCATTGAGCATATAGACGGGGCTGCTGGTGAAGCGGCGCAGCTCCCGCCCGTTCAGCGCCGCCCGGACGCTCCCGGCCTTGACGGAGAGCTTTCCCGCCGCCTTGCCGCCGGATTGGGTCCTGGTGGCAAGGCGCAGGAAGCTGCGCGACAGCACAGCAAAGCACACGCCGAAGAGCACCAGCGTCGCGCCGGTGAAGATCAGCATGGAGCTGACGCTGCCATCGGCGGCCATGCCCAGCTGATACAGGATATTCGCCCAGACGCGAATCCCCCGGCCCACCGCTTCCGCGTTCATCAGCAGTTTTTCCATCATGCCCACCATGTTGAAGGACACGTAATAATAAATGCCGAAGAACACCAGGGAGACGAGCACCACAATGAAGCTCTTATTCTTGATCCTGGTCGCCACCAGCGCCACGGCCCAGCCCAGCACACAGGTGACAACGGTGACAAACAGCGCAATGATGAACAGCAGCAGCACCTGGAACACCACCGCCGCAGGCGTCACCGTACCAAAGATCCAGGCATACACAATGCAGGGGATCCACACGCTGCCGCTGTACAGCAGGCTCAGGCCATACACCAGGGACATTCGGGTGATCAGAATTTTAGACGGTGGAATGGGCAGGGACAGCAGCAGATCATTATCCTTGGACAGGTACAGCATGGCATAGGTATTAAACACGCTGCCAAAGGTACCAAAGGCCACCGCCAGCGTGCCCACCAGCACATAATAGAGCCAGCCCATGCCCGTCTGGAAGAGCTGGTCTCCAATCATAAAGGCAAGGCCAAAGAACACGCCGCACAGGAACAGCATAATGGCAACGAAGAAAATGAACATGCCCGCAATGCCGCCCTTGCTTCTGCTCTTGCCGGTTTTCGGATTGACAAAATAGGAGCGGAAGCACTCCATAAATTGCTTTTTGATCAGGGTCTTCAGCATGCTCAGCCCTCCAGCTCCAGGAACACGGATTCCAGACTGGTGTCGCCCTTCACTTCCTCCATGGTGCCGGAGCGAATCAGCTTGCCGCCCTTGATGATGGCAACCTTGTCGCACAGCTTCTCCGCCACCTCCAGCACATGGGTGGAGAAGAAGATCGCGCCGCCCCGGTCGCACACCTGGCGCATCATGCCCTTGAGGGTATGGGCGGCCTTGGGGTCAAGGCCCACGAAGGGCTCATCCATCAAAATCAGCTGCGGCTGGTGGATCCAGGCGGAGATAATGGCCAGCTTCTGCTTCATGCCGTGGGAATAAGCGCTGATGGACTGGTTCAGATCGCCGGTAATCTCAAAGGCATCGGCCAGCTCCTTGATCCGCTGGGTGCGCTCCTTGGCCGGGATGCCGAACACATCACCGATGAAGTTCAGGTACTGCATGCCGGTCATAAACTCATACAGATCGGGATTATCCGGGATGTAGGCCATCTTTTTCTTGCAGCCAATGGGGTCTGCCTGAATGGACAGGCCATCGATCAGGATCTCGCCGCTGTCGAACTGCATGATGCCTGCCACGCTTTTCAGCGTGGTGGTCTTGCCTGCGCCGTTGTGGCCGATGAAGCCGTAAATTTCACCGGGCCGGATGTGCAGGGTCAGGTCGTCCACGGCCTTTTTTTCGCCGTAGGTCTTGGAAAAATGGTTGATTTTCAGCATAATTTCTCTCCTCACTTCTGATACGGACGGTCAATATGGAATATTTCTTCGCTTGTCAGCAGCCTTTGGCCGTCAAAAGTCAGCCGAACGATATAGGGCATCCAGTCCACGATCCTCAAAAAATCCTCGCAGCCGAAGGATGGGCGGTAGTAATTCAGGACGGTGCTCAGCGCCGTGCCGTGGGTGCCGATCACCAGGGTCTTCCCCCTGCTTTCCGAAAGAATTTCCTGCAAAGCCTGGATGTTTCTTTCCTGAACCGCGCCCAAGGATTCTCCGCCCGGCTCGCACCAGCCGAAATCCCGCCAGCGTTTGCGCAGCGGGGTATCGCCGTCGTCCTTCAGGCCGAAGTTACCGCCCTCGCCGCTCTGACGCTCCCGCAGGCGCTCATCCGTTCGGATGGGCAGGCCATGTGCCTGGGCTGCCTTCGCAATGGTATCCAGACTGCGGCGGTAGGGGCTGCAATAGAAGGCATCAATGGGAAAAGCACGCAGCACCTGAGCAACCGCCGCACTGTCCTCCATTCCCAAGGCGGTTAAGGGCCGGGTGCGGTCGTCCCGGTGGGAAAATTCCGACTGGCAGTGCCGGACAAAATAGACGGTAGTCACAGGGGGAATCCGCTCCAAATCGATCCAGTAGCGCTGCTCCCAAACACCATCCTCGTTTATCACTTCATTTTCCAGGACGCCGCCGTTGTTCATAATGGATTTGGCAGAGCCGACGTTATCCTTATCGCAGGTCATAAGCACCTTTGGGATGCCCAGCTTGCGGCACTCCTCCAGGGCAAGGCGGATCATGGCGGTGGCATAGCCCTTGCGGCGCTCGCTGGGGCGGATGCCATCGCCGATATGGCCGCCGCATTGAAGCAGGTCTTCATTCAGATAATGGCGGATATTCACCGCACCCACAAAAATATCCCGGTCCAAATCCAGGCAGAAGAACACAGAATCCGGCACCCTGCCGGATTCCTCCTTTGTGCGTTCCAGCTGGGAAAGGTAACGGTCAAAGTCGCGATAATCGTTTTTCCGAATGGCATAGGGCGAAAAACTCTGCTCGGAAGCCAGCCACTCCCCCATCATATCCTCCAGCTGGGGGCGGTATGCCGGGGTGAGCTTTACCAGTTTTATATTCATGCCCCCTCCTCCGTATTCGCGTCCGCCGGCCAGCTCAGCCGGAAGCCGCCCGCATGATCCTCTCCACGGACGGTGACCGCATAGATACCGGGCTGAACATTGACTGTAAAGCCGTCGCTCTCGGTCAGGTTGCCGGTGTACACCGGCTCCTGCCCCGGCTGGGCAATTTCCAGATGCAGCGTGCCCTCCTGGGTCGTCACCTCCACCGCAATGGCGCCGGGCTGGGACAGCCGTACCGTGTAGCTTTCGGTGCTGTTATACCGGGCGTAGGTCATTCCGGCGGAGGAATCGGTGCTCCACCGCTCCACATCCCGGTCCCTTTTGCCGCAGCCGGAAAGCAGCGTCAGCACTGCCAGCGCCAGAATGAAAATTCTTCGATTCAATGCTTCTTCCTCTCTTCATAACATCGTTTCAAAACGTTCATGCCATTATAGTATACTTTGCGGTCAATGTCAATAGTAATGTGAAAATTAAAGGTTTTCTTAAAATAACGTGGTATTTTTACGTAAAAAAGTAGTCTGCACTCCGCAAAACGCAGAGTGCAGACCATATGAACGGATTTTGTCCGGCTGTTTTACCGGCTTCCCTTGTCGTAGGGGACGCCCTCCGCCTTGGGGGCGCGGGAGCTCTTGGAGGTAAAGGCCAGCACGATCATGGATGCCACGAAGGGCATCATGTTGTAGATTTCCTTGGGCCAGCCCAGCCGGGCCAGGAAGCCGAAGGAATCGTAAATATTGGCCATGGCCCGGAACACCGCGAAAAACAGCGCCGCCGCCGCAATGTTCAGCGGCTTCCACTGGCCGAAGATCATCACCGCCAGGGCCAGGAAGCCCATACCGGCCACGCCCATTTCAAAGTTCCATTCGCCCACGGCGGGAACAATGTAGGCCATGCCGCCGATGCCGCCCAGCGCGCCGGACATGAGCACACCGGCCCAGCGCATCTTATACACGTTGATGCCCACGGAGTCCGCCGCCTGGGGATGCTCGCCGCAGGCCATCAGGCGCATGCCGAAGCGGCTGCGGTACAGGATGAACCAGGCCGCCGCCAGAGCGATCACCGTGACCAGCAGGAACCAGTTCAGCGTCAGGGGTCCCACCTGGAAGGAGAAATTGGCGCTGTTAAAAATCTTGTTGCTGTTGGTGGAGTAGACGATCTTGGGGGAATCGGAGCCGTTGATGCGCTTGGCGATGACCATGGCCAGTGCGGTGGCCAGCAGGTTCAGCGCCGTGCCGCCGATGGTCTGATCCGCCTTCAGATTGATGGCGGAGAAGGCAAGCAGGGACGAATACAGCAGTCCCGCCACGGCGGAGGCCAGCACCGCCGCGATCACGCCCAGGAACACCGGCGTGCCGCAGGCATTGAGCAGGTTGATGGCCACAACGCCCACCAGGCCGCCGATGACCATGATCCCCTCCAGCGCGATATTGATGACGCCGGAGCGCTCAGAGAACATACCGCCCATGGCCACCAGGGTCAGCACAGCGGCATACAGCAGCGTATATTTCAGAAGAAGCCACATTAGGTTTTGTCCTCCTTTTTCTCAGCGGCAGCCTTGCGGGAAAAGCGCTTCATAATGGCACCCTTGAACAGCAGGCTGAACGCGCACAGGTAGATCACCACGCCGGAGATGATATCCGAAACCTCACTGGGGAACAGCTTGGCCGTCATAAAGCCGCCGCCCACGGTGATGTGAGAGATGAAGATGGCCGAGAAGATACACCCGATGGGGTTGGACGAGGCCAGCAGCGCGACGGAGATGCCGTTGAAGCCCGTGGCCGGAAGCATGGTGGATACCAGCGGCTCCCACTCCTTGCTGCCGGACAGATAGAACAGTCCCGCGCCCACACCGGCCAGCGCGCCCGCAATGGTCATGGACAGGACGATGTTGGCCTTTTCATTGATGCCGGCATAGCGGGCGGCGTTTTTATTGAAGCCGCAGGCCTTCAGCTGGTAGCCGAAGGTGGTCTTGTTGATGATGATCCAGATCAGGATGGCAATGCCGATGGCAATAAAGATGCCGACGGTGGGCCGGAACATCTTGCCGAAATAATCCTTGCCGCCCACGCTGATATTGAAGCTGGGCAGCAGCGCCTGGGGCGCGGACTCCTTCAGGGTAAAGGTCTTGGTGGTTTTCAGGTTGAACATGGGGCCGGTGCCGCCCTGGTAGATCATGGTGTTTACCGCGTACAGGCCGATCCAGTTGAACATGATGGCGGTAATGACCTCGTTGACGTTCAGGAACGCCTTGAAGATGCCGGGGATCGCGCCCCACACCGCGCCGCCCAGTGCGGCCGCCAGCAGGCACACCCACCAGGGCAGCTTCAGCACGATGGCGGAGTACAGCGCCATGAACGCGCCCACGGTATACTGGCCAGCCGCGCCGATGTTGAAAAGGCCCGTCTTATAGGCAAAGGCCACGGAAAGGCCGGTCATAATCAGGGGGGCCGCCTGGAGGATCTCCATGCGGACGGCCATGCCCATCATGTTGGCCTTGGAATAGAAGCCGCCCTGGACAATGGGCTTGAAGCCCTGCTCCCAGGTGATCTTCAGCAGGTTGCCGAAGGTGAATTGGTCGCCGTTCTGGCTCATGGTGATGCCGCCCAGAATCAGCAGCACGATAAAGCCGAATACCAGACCCACCAGCACGCACACCAGGGACGCCAGCAGCGACGCGGCGCCGCCGGCTGCGCCGGAGGACAGGCGGGGAGAATTGTTTTTCTTTGGCATGGCAGCTCCTCCTTATTCTGCGCGTTTGGCGCCGGCCATGTACAGGCCCAGGGTCTGCACATCGGTGGTCTTGGGGTCAAACTCGCCCACGATCTCACCCTCGTACATCACGAGGATGCGGTCGGACAGGTTCATTACCTCGTCCAGCTCCAAAGAGACCAGCAGCACCGCCTTCCCGGCGTCCCGCTGAGCGATGATCTGCTTGTGAATGTATTCGATCGCGCCCACGTCCAAGCCACGGGTAGGCTGAACGGCGATCAGCAGCTGGGGCTCCCGGTCGATCTCCCGGGCGACGATGGCCTTCTGCTGGTTGCCGCCGGACATGCTGCGGGTGATGGTGGCGCTGCCCTGGCCGCTGCGTACATCATACTGCTCACTCAGCCGGTCGGAATACTCCCGCACCGCTTTGCTGCGCACAAAGCCCAGGTGCTGGAACTCCGGCTCCCGGAAGCGCTGGAGCACCATATTGTTTTCCAGGGTATAGTCCAGCACCAGGCCATGCTTGTGCCGGTCCTCCGGGATATGGGACAGGCCCATGGCGTTGCGCTGGCGGATGGAGGCGTGGGTCACATCCTTGCCGTCCAGAATGATCTTGCCGCTGCTCATTTTTTCCAGGCCGGTCAGGGCATGGATGAACTCGGTCTGGCCGTTGCCCTCGATACCGGCCAGGCAGACGATCTCTCCCTCCCGTACCTCCAGGCTGACGTTCTTGACGGCATTGTTGTTGTGGAGCTTGGAGGGGACCGTCATGTTCTCCACCTTCAGGATCACCTTGCCTGGCTCCTTGTCCTGCTTCTCGGTCACCAGCTGCACATCTCTGCCCACCATCAGGCGGGACATTTCCTCCACGGAGGTGTCGGCCACCTCCACGGTGCCCATGTATTTTCCCTTGCGCAGCACGGAGCAGCGGTCCGCCACCGCCTTAATCTCGGCCAGCTTGTGGGTGATGAAGAGGATGGACTTGCCCTCAGCCTTGAACGAGCGCATGATCTCCATCAGCTCGTCGATCTCCTGCGGGGTGAGGACGGCGGTGGGCTCGTCGAAGATCAGAATCTCATTGTCCCGGTACAGCATTTTCAGGATTTCCACTCTCTGCTGCATGCCCACGGAGATATCCTCGATCTTCGCGTCGGGATCCACCTTCAGGCCATAGCGCTCGGACAGCTCCATCACCCGCTGCCGGGCCGCCTTGCGGTCGACCACCGCGCCCTTCATGGGTTCTGCGCCCAGGATGATGTTATCCAGCACCGTAAAGCACTCCACCAGCTTGAAGTGCTGGTGCACCATGCCGATGTGCAGCGCCGTGGCATCGTTGGGATTATTGATATGTACGACCTGCCCATCCTTTTTGATCGTACCCGATTCCGGCTGGTACAGGCCGAACAGAACGCTCATCAAGGTGGATTTGCCCGCACCGTTCTCGCCCAACAACGCATGAATTTCCCCCCGCCGCAGCTGGAGGGTGACATTATCGTTGGCTTTGATGCCTGGGAACTCCTTGGTGATGTTCAGCATCTCGATCACATAGTCCTCCATAGAGTCACTCCTATCCCGGTTTGATTGTCTTATTATAGCGTAATTTTGCAAAGAACACAATAGAAAATATATAATTTGTTCACTTTTTGTAAATCTTCATCAAGCCGTCCTTCCCTTTATATTCAATGCCGCGGCGTGTCCGCAACATAATTTCTTTCATCTGCAACATTTCCATCCGCTCAGCTGTTTCCCGGATAGAGCGTGCAAAAGCGACTCAACCGTAAATTGAAATTGAAAAGGAGATAAGAATATGAAAAATGCAATTGGAATGATTCTGGCGGTCGTAATGGCCATCGCGTGCATGTGCTTCGTGCAGGCGGCCGCAGCAGAGCAGACGGAGGTAGAGGTGCTGGGCGGATGGGAGCGCCCTGAAAGCCCGGAAATCACGGAGGAAATTCAGACATTGTGCGACAAAGGCTTTGAGGGCATGACCGGCGTCTCCTACACGCCGGCAGCGCTGCTGAGCACGCAGGCCGTCGCTGGGACAAATTACCGCATTCTGTTCCGCTCCGCTCCCGCCGCACCGGGCACGGAGGAGGCCTACGCCACCGGCACGCTGTACGAAGACTTGGACGGAACTGCCGCGCTGCTGGATATCGTCATTCTCTGAGGCAGAACTCCGCCCCCCGCTCTGCGATTCGTGAAGCAAGCTGAAAGGCCCCCGGGAGCGTTGCTCCCGGGGGCCTAAGTTATTGGGTTTGATTCG
>USEU01000005.1 GCA_900553805.1 uncultured Eubacteriales bacterium | reverse complement strand
GCGCAAGTACCCCAAGACCGTGGAGGTGTTCATGTCCGCCGTCGGCACCAAGGGCACCATCGTGGGCGATATCTACAATAAGAACACCTATGTGCAGAACGGCCTGAACGGCGAGTACCAGTGCATGTTTGAGGCCCATAAGATCCAGGGCCTGTGGCCGTCCATCGAGACCGACTTCTATCAGTACGTGCGCGGCGAGAAGAAGGAGCTGGAATCGCTGAGATACCACATGAATTCCATGCAGGCGGTAGTCGCCGCCTACGAGAGCGTCTATTCCGGCAAGGCCGTCAAGGTGGATAACATTTAAGAAGTAAGGAGAGAAAATATGGCAATCAAACATACTGGCATCAGCTACTACGGCCTCAATTACGTCGAGCACGCGGAGCGGGATTTTCAGGAGATGCTGGAGCACGGCTGCGATACCGTGATCCTCGCCATCACCGAATTTGATATGGACTTCTGGTTCCCCAATATCAACCCCATCGTGAAAAAGGCGCATGAAATGGGCCTGCGCGTTCTGGCGGATACCTGGGGCATCGGCAAGTACTTCGGCGGCGAGCAGATATCCCTGTTCCTGCAAAACAACACGGAGCACCGCCAGGTCTCCGCGTACACCGGCGAAAAGCTGAATGCGGCATGCTTCAATTCCCAGTCCTTCCGGGACTATTTCAACGGCATCTGCCTGAAGCTGGCCCGGGAGACCGAGGTGGACGGCTTCTTCTGGGACGAGCCCCACTACGCGCTGCCCGAGGGCCTGATCAACGGCGGCGGCCACGACTGGACCTGCCGCTGCAACGAGTGCATGAGAAAGTTCAAGGATTATTACGGCTATGAGATGCCCCGGATCGCCAACGACGATGTCAGAAGCTTCCGCTGGAGAGAGGCGCTGTTCACCCTGTCGGATGTGTCCCGCCGCATCAAGGAGGTAAATCCCAACCTGGAGATCACCTGCTGTGTTCACGCCACACTGGACACCTACTACGTGACGGAGCTGCGGGGCTATGACCGATGGGAAATGGTGGCGGCCTGCCCGTATTTCGACGTGTTCTCCTCCACCATCATCGGCTGGGGCCAGCCCAAGAGCGTTTTCACGGATATCACCAAGCGCACCGTGGACATCGCCCGCAAGTACGGCAAGCAGTGCGAGCGCTGGATCATGGGCTACTATGAGCAGCCGGAGGATTTTGACGAGATCGACCGGGTGGTTGACCTGTACGAGAGCATGGGCGTGGACAGGATCGCCGCGTGGACCTATCGCGGCGGCTACGGCACCAACCTGGCATCGAGGGATGCCCTGGCGCTGTGGGACCGCATCGGCGAAAACTACAAGCGCGTGCTGAAGCGGGAGGATTAAGATGAAGGATTACGGCTTTTACCAGAGCATCATCGACAACCTGGAGCAGATCAATGCCACCCAGGGAGAGAACATCGAAAAGGCCGGCCGGATGATGGCGCAGGCCATTTCCGAGGACCGCCTCATTCACGTCTACGGCGGCGGCGGACACACCACGCTGCCTGTGGGAGAGATGTTCTTCCGCGCCGGCGGACTGTCCTGCATCAATCCGCTGATGGAGACAGGCCTTTCCGTGTTCAATCAGGCGCTGAAATATCTGGAGCTGGAGCGCACCGTGAATTACGGCGCTGCCATCGTGAAGTATTATGAGCTGAAAAAGGACGATGTGGTGATCATCTTCCACAACATCGGCATCAACCCCGCCACCATCGACGCCGCCATGGAGGCAAAGCGGGCCGGGGCGAAGATCATCGCCGTGTCCAGCTCCTACTGGCAGGAGCAGATCCCTGCGGACCACTTCATCCGCCATCCCAGCAAGAAGAATCTGTTTGATTTCGCCGATGTGTGCATCAACGACTTCAACCCCGTGGGCGACGCCCAGGTGCTGGTGCCCGGCATGGATACCCCCATCGCCCCCCGCTCCAACATCGTTGATTTCTACATCGCGCATCTGCTGGAGATCGCCGCCGTCCAGGCCTGCCTGGATATGGGCGTCACACCCCCGGTCTGGGCCAGCGCCAACGCGCCCGGCGGCGACGAAAAGAATGCCGCTGCCCTGGAAAAGTACCGCCCCAGAGTGAAAATGCTATAAGACAGCACCACGGTTTCACGGACTGCTTTGAATCCTCCGTGAAGTCTTCCTTGTACAAAATTGCCGCCCGGTCCGGGCGGCAATTTTGGTTATACGCCGGTGGGATACCGGCTGGCCTGATAAAGAAGCTCAGCGGCGTCCGCGCGGGTCAGGGCGGCGGAGGGGAACAGGAAGCCGTTCTGGGCGGCGATCTCCTGATAGGTGGCGGCGGCTTCCTCCTCCTGAGCGGAGAGGGCAGGCTGCTGCTGGCATTGCAGGCCCAGGGCGCTGCACAGCATGGCGGCGGCCTCCTCGGCGCTCACCGGCTGGTCGGGGCCAAAGCTGTCGGCGGCCTCCAGCCGGGCTGTCAGGCCGGAGCGGATGGCGGCGGCCAGATAGGGCCTGAGCCACTGGGGCACGTCGGGATAGCCGGTTTCGGTGACGGCTTCATCCGTGGGCAGGTTCAGCGCCTTCACCAGCATGGTCACAAATTCGCCTCTGGTGACCTGCCGTTCCGGGGAGAAGCAGGGACTTCCGCCGACGTTTTCACCCACAAAGATGCCGGAGTTCTTCATCCACTCCGCGCTGAAGCGGCAGCTCTTCCCGGCGGTGTCCGTATACTGCCCGGCGTCCGTGGGCTTCAGGATGCTTACGGTGACGGTGGCCTCCCGGGAGGTTTTCCCGGCGGGGTCGGTGGCGGTGAAGGTAAAGGAGTCCACGCCCACCTTATTCTTCTTGGGCGTATAGGTGAAGCGCCCGTCGGGGCTGATCTCAATGGTGCCCCGCTTGGGCGGGCGGGTCAGGGCGAACTGCATCTCCTGGCCCTCCGGATCGCGGACCTTCAGGGTGCCGGTGACCTCCAGATTTTTGTAGGTCTCAAAGGCGCAGTCCTCGGCGATCGGGGCCTTGTTCTCCCGGCCCCGGATGGACAGGGTCATGGTCGCTTCCCCGGCCAGACCGTTGGCAAACACCGGCAGATAGGAGATGGTGGCAGTGGAATCCTGCTGGACGGAGCCGGAGACGAAGGTCATTTCCCCCACCTGCTGGGCCGTCAGCACATCGCCGGGGCGAAGCAGGCGCTCACCCAGCATCAGCAGCCCCTGGCTCTTCTCCGGCAGCTGGGTCAGGCAGATGCCGGCCAGCTCCGTCTCACCGGGGGAAAACTGCTCCGCGCCGAAGCAGTAGACGTCCTGGCTGTCAATTTCCGCCGCCGAGGCGGACAGGGTAAGCCCCGCCGCCAGCAGAAAGCCAAAGGCGGGGCACAGGATGTGTTTCATGTTTATCCCTCCAAAAGTTTTTTCCACAGGTATTGTTTGCCAGCTTTGGAGGATTTATTCCAAAAAAACGTGCTGTCTGAGGGCAAAATACCAACGCAGACCCGCCGCGTCACGCGGCGGGTCTGCGTTGGCGAGTGCGGGCCTATAAGCCGGGTTCTGTTTTGACAGCCATCTATCTAGCCCTGCGGTTGCCCGCAGGGTCAAGCCGCCTCCTTGGGACGGTCGGGCCGACCTGTTGTCCCTCCACGGCGTTGCTCCGGGATAGAGTTTACATCGTAAAACCCATGTTGCCATGGGCCGGGTGCGCTCTTACCGCACCTTTTCACCCTTACCCCTTGCGGGGCGGTATCTCTCTGTTGCACTTGTCCTGAGGTTGCCCTCGGCGGGCGTTACCCGTTATCCCTGCCCTGTGGAGCCCGGACTTTCCTCATCTGGGTCCTTTCGGTTCCCATCCGCGGCTGTCCAGCCTGCGCTGCGGGATTATTCTAACCCAAAGCGGGCGAATTGTCAAATCCCCTTGCAAAATCTTTTGGAAAAGGGTATACTTGCACCATGGAACTATGGAACCTCTGAATAAATCATCTGCGGCTGAGTAGCGGACCTTTTTCGCCCACTCTTCGGTACCGAAAACGGGAAATACATACAGTATTCCGCCGCTTTCGATACCTCGATTGGTCGAAAAATCTCTCGCTGTCAGCTCTTGCCGATTGAATCAGAGCTTCCTTATTTGAGAGGCGATGATCATATGGATGCGTTTGAAGCGTATTTTGAGGCCCTGCGGGGGAAGAAAATTGCCGTCCTGGGCCTGGGCGTCAGCAACCGGCCCTTGGTGCGGCTGCTGCTGGAATTCGGCTGCGACGTCACCGGCTGCGACAAAACGCCCCGGGAGAAGCTGGACGCGGAGGTACTGGCGCTGGAGCGTGCCGGCTGCAAGCTCTGCCTGGGGGAGCATTACTTAGACGATGTGTCGGCGGACGTGGTGTTTCGCACCCCCGGCATGCATCCGGGCAATCCGGCCATCTGCCGCCTGCGGGAGCGGGGGGCGCAGATCACCTCGGAGATGGACGTATTCTTCCGGGTCGCGCCCTGCCATCTCATCGGCGTCACCGGGTCGGACGGAAAAACCACCACCACCACCCTGATCTCTGAAATGCTCAAGGCGGCGGGGAAGCGGGTCTGGCTGGGGGGCAATATCGGCACGCCCCTGCTGCCCCTGTGCCGCCGGATGGAGCCGGAGGACTACGCCGTGGTGGAGCTGAGTTCTTTCCAGCTGATGGATATGACCCACAGCCCCCAGCGTGCGGTGGTCACGAACCTGGCCCCCAACCATCTGGACGTGCATAGGGATATGGAGGAATATGTGGAGGCGAAGAAAAACATCTTCCGCTTCCAGGAACCGTCAGACCTGCTGGTGCTCAATGCGGACAACGCCATCACCGCCGCCTTCCGGGGCGCGGGGCAGACCCATTTCTTCTCCCGCCAGGCCCCTACCAACTGCGTGTGGCAGGACGGCGACTGGATCTATCGCCGGGGAGAGCGGGTGCTGAACGTCCATGAGATCCTGCTGCCCGGCGTCCATAACATTGAAAACTACATGGCCGCCATGGCTGCCGTGGACGGCCTGGCAGACGACGAGGCCATCCGCCGGGTGGCGAAAAACTTCGGTGGTGTGGAGCACCGCATTGAGCTGGTGCGGGTGAAGGACGGCGTGAAATTCTACAATGACTCCATCGCTTCCTCCCCCAGCCGCACCATCGCGGGGCTGCGCAGCTTCCGCCAGAAGGTGATCCTGATCGCGGGCGGCTATGACAAGCACATTCCCTATGACGTACTGGGGCCAGAAATCTGCGCCCATGTATGCAAGGTATTCCTGTGCGGGGCCACCGCCGGGAAGATTCGCGCCAGCGTGGAAAATTGCCAGGACTACGCCCCCGGCGCGCCGGAGCTGATCGACTGCGGCGACTTTGATTCCGCTGTCCGGGCGGCTGCGGCCGCCGCCGGGAGCGGGGACATTGTGCTGATGAGCCCTGCCAGCGCGTCCTTTGACCAGTTTAAGAATTTTATGGAGCGGGGAGATCGCTTTAAGCAGATCGTGAGGGAGCTGTAAGCCATGAACATTTCCAAGCTGACCCGGCTGGGGCGCAGGGCGCTGCCGCTGAAGCGCTGCGGCGCGGTGATCGTGGCGGCTGGCTCCGCCTCCCGGATGGGGGGCATTGACAAGGTGATGGCCGCGCTGGGGGGCGAACCGATGATCGCCCGTACCGTCCGGGCTTTCCAGCAGTGCGGGGCAATTGCGGATATTGTGATCGTCACCCGGCCCGACCTGATCCGCCCCATTTCCGCCCTGTGCGCGCAGATGGACAAGGTGCGCATGGTGGTGGCCGGCGGGCAGAGCAGGCAGGAATCCGTGGCCCTGGGGCTGAACGCCCTGCCCAAGGGGCTGGAGCTGGCTGCCGTCCACGACGGGGCAAGGCCGCTGATCACCGACGCGGTGATCGACCGCACCGTCCGGGCTGCCAACAGCTACGGCGCTGCCGCTCCCGCCGTGCCGGTGAAGGACACCATCAAGGTGGTGCGCGGCGGCCTGGTGACGGACACGCCGGACCGGGCGTCCTTACAGGCGGTGCAGACCCCCCAGGTGTTCGATTTTGACCTGCTGCGGGGAGCGCTGAAAAAGGCGGCGGAGGATGCTGCCGCCGTCACCGACGACTGCTCCGCGGTGGAGCGGCTGGGCATGGCCGTAAAGATCGTGGAGGGGGACGAGCGGAACCTGAAGGTCACCACGCCCATGGATCTGAAAATCGCGGAAATGCTGCTGGAGGAAATGAAATGAGAATCGGACATGGCTATGATGTGCATCGCCTGGTACCGGGCCGGGACCTGATCCTGGGCGGGGTCAAGATCCCCTATGCCCTTGGCCTGGATGGACATTCGGATGCGGACGTACTGCTCCACGCGGTGATGGACGCCCTGCTGGGCGCTGCCGCCCTGCGGGATATCGGCTACCATTTCCCGGATACCGACCCGGCCTACAAGGGCGCAAATTCCCTGGAGCTGCTGAAGATCGTGGGGCGAAAGCTCACCGCCGCCGGTTACCGGGTGGGCAACATCGACGTGACCATGATTGCCCAGAAGCCTAAGCTGAAGGACTACATCCCCGCCATGGCGGAAAACATTGCCGCCGCTCTGGGCATCGGGGTCGGCCAGGTGAATGTGAAGGCCACCACCGAGGAGCATCTGGGCTTCACCGGCACCGGCGAGGGCATGTCCTGCCACGCGGTGTGCCTGCTGGAGGAAGCCGTCTAATACTATTTCCTTGAGAGAAAAAGACTGCAATGTCAGCGTGCCCTTTGGGCAGCTCGCATTGCAGCTTTTTCTTGGGCAACACCGCACAATTATGTCTGCGAGCCGCAGCCGTCTTTTTGCCCCACTTCTTCAGTTTGAAAAACGAGAAATACATACAGTATTCCTTCGTTTCCCAAACTTTGAATTGAGCCAAAAATCCAGGCTGGGGCTTCTTGCCAAATTGTGCGGTGTTGCCCTTGTACAAACGACCATTACTGTTTGCGGCGCAGTCCCATGTGCAGGGCACCGGCGGGGCAGGCTCTGGCGCAGTCGCCGCAGCGGATGCATTCGGCGCTGTTGGGCGTTTTGCTGGGGTCGACGCACATCCGGCAGGCCTTGGCACAGGCCCCGCAGTGAATGCACTTGTCTGCGTCCAGGTGGGTGCGGTACAGGGCGAATCGGTTGAACAGGCCGTAAATTGCCCCCAGCGGGCACAGATATTTGCAGAAGGGCCGGTAGATTACCAGGCAGGCCGCCGCGACCCAGAGCAGCACAAAGAACTTCCACAGGAAAATGCCTCCCAGCTGGGCGCGCACCATGCTGTCCCGAGCGGCCAGCAGGATCCCCGCCAGGGTGCCGGAGGGGCAGAGGTACTTGCAGAAGAAGGGCGTCAGGGGATACAGCAGCGGAAGAACCGCCACCAGCAGCACCAGAACGGCATATTTCAGCCTGCGCAGCGGCCTGTCCAGCCGGAAGTGATCCCGCTTGGGCACGCCGGGAATTTTATTCAGCAGCTCCTGAAGAAACCCAAAGGGGCACAGAAAGCCGCATACGGCCCGCCCCAGCACCGCACCGAAAAACAGCAGCAGTCCTACAATATAATAAGGTATCCGAATCCGCAGCCCGGAGAGAAAGCTTTGCAGCGACCCAATGGGGCAGGCCCCCACCGCGCCGGGGCAGGAATAGCAGTTCAGGCCGGGCACACAGACGCTTTTGAGCGGCCCCTGGTAGATATTCCCGGTAAAGAAGCCCTTGAGGTTGGCGTTGTGCAGCAGCGCGGCCAGGGCCTGGATGCCAAAGCGTTTTTTATCCAATGCCCACACACTCCATGCATACCCGGATCGCCTTGGCCAGCACCTGTGCAGGCTGCTGCTGCGCGACGCCGATGATGATCAGCACGGCAGCCAGGGCCAGGGTCACAGCGGCGGGAAGGTTCTTTTTCATAGCAGGCCCTCGATCAGCGCCGTCCAGCCGTCATAGTCCATCGCGCCGGAGAATGGCTCCGTCAGGATATTGCCGGAGCTGCCGATGATGACGGTGGTGGGCACATAGCCGGTTTGCAGGAAATCAAATTCGCTGGTGTAGCGCAGAATGGGGTAGGTGACGCCGGTTTTGTCCAGCACGGCCTGCACCTCCTCGTCGGCGTTCGGCGTGGCGAACACGCCGATGACCTGCACGCCCTTGCCGACGTATTCCTGGCTGAGCCTTTGCAGGTCAGGCATTTCGCTGACACAGGGGCCGCACCAGGGCTCCCAGAAATTCAGGATGGTCAGCTTGTGGCCCGCAAAAAGCTGCTCGGTGACTTCGTTGCCCTCAAAGTCTGTGGTGCTGAACAGGAATTCCGGGGCAAAGGGCGTGTCCTGCTCCTGCCAGCGGAGGCTGATATCGGTAACGTACAGGTTCTCGCCATCGGAGAAAATGGAGTAAGAGAGCAGCGTGCCGTCTTCCGGGTCGGCGGGGGAGAAGCGGACGGTCTCCATCCCCTCCGCCAGGGCGGTCAGGGTGAAGCGCGTATCCGCGTCCTCGCTCTGCTGGGCTTCGATTTGCAGAATATCGCCAACTTCGGCCTCCGCGTTCCAGGAGCCGGGCAGAGTGATTTCGCTGCCGGTGGTCACATTCAGCCCCTCATCCACGGTGACGGGGATGGTGAACCGATACAGCGGCTGCACACTCTCCCAGGGGCGCAGGTAGGACAAGGTGATCTCCGCGCTTCCTGCCGCCGCACCGGCAATGCGGAAATTCCGTGTGGCGGGAGCGCCCACCAGATAGGGATCCTCCTCGGCGGTGGCAGTGCCGAGATCATCCACATATGCAATGTTCTCATCGCTGGTGCTGACCATCCATTCATAGCCGGTGCTGGGATTGCAGGCCAGTGACAGCTCCACGCACCGCTGGGGTTCTCCCTCGTAATCGGCCAGCGCCGCCGGGGCGGACAGCAGGGCAAGGGTGAGGATCATACAGAGTAAACGTTTCATAGCAAATTCTCCTTGGGGTTGGTTTTCCCGTCCAATATACGATATGCGGCCCTGAAAATCAACACCGCAAAGTTTAATCTATTTTTAATTCCTAAAGAACGGGTATCAATAATAAAGCGTACCGACCCTCCCAGCCCGCGCCGGGACATCGGTACGCTTATCTTTTACAGGCGGTGCTCTGGAAGCCGGGGACCTGCTTCCCCGCAATGGCGCTGGCATCCTGGCAGAAGCCGCCGGAGAGGATGGAGATCAGGGAAAAGCAGATGGCCAAAAGCAGCAGAGCGATCCCAAAGGAGCGCAGGATCCGTTTCATGTGGACCTCCCTTCCGTGCGGGCCAAGCCTAACTTAGGGAACCTCCGAATAAATCGTCTGCGGCTGAGCAGCGGATCTTTCTCGCCCACACTTCGGTACCGAAAACGGGAAATACATACAGTATTCCGCCGCTTTCGATACCTCGATTGGTCGAAAAATCTCTCGCTGTCAGCTCTTGCCGATTGAATCAGAGCTTCCTTAGAGTGATACTGCAAATCATAATATAATTACTCAATGATATCAATTGACAGTTATGACAAAAATATACATGAGTAATTATATGCATTTCCATATACGTACGTTAGTATACAGTGGTGGAGGTGCGAGATGAAATATACAGATGCACAGAAAGAAGCGACCGCCAGATACAATAAAAAAGCCTATGATCGGATCAATGTGATCGTCAAGAAAGGGCAGCGCAGGATGATAAAAGAGTTTGCCGCCAGCCAGGGAAAGAGCCTGAATCGGTTCATCTGCGATGCCATTGCGGAAAAAATGAATGAAAATGAGGAAGAGAAAACCGTGTAGTCCGGCGTCGATGGGTCCGGCCGACACGGTTTTTCTATATCCATATTTACCGCATAAACCATGCATGATTATGTATATGCGGATGAAAATAAAATTCTCTGATATCTACGAAAATCGGGGCAAAACTTTGTAAAAAATCCTGAAATAATGCTTGACATTTCAGCCGCGAAATGGTATCATAGTCCCGCACGTTTTGGGGAAGACTCTGCGTGCAATGCGATGATGCAGGAGATTGCGTTGAAAAACGGTAACTTCTGCGGAGTATGTCCGGTCATCGGGCGGCTGAACGCTTCACTGCGCTGGCGTATATCGCCGGGCGTGAGGAATGGTCGGCGCTTGTCGGCCAATTTTCATGCCCCGGAATGATACGCACGGAGGCGCGGACAGAAGAGTTCGACCGTACCCAGCCATCTCACAACTGAGTACGTCACATCAAGGAGGAAAAACAAACATGGCAAACCAGCAAATGATCCGCATCCGGCTGAAGGCCTACGATCACCAGCTGATCGACTCCAGCGCTGCAAAGATCGTGGAGACCGCCAAGCGCAACGGCGCCCAGGTTTCCGGCCCCATCCCCCTGCCCACCAAGAAGGAGGTCGTCACCATCCTTCGCGCTGTTCATAAGTACAAGGACAGCCGTGAGCAGTTCGAGCGCAGAACCCACAAGAGACTGATCGATATCCTCAACCCCAACCAGAAGACCATCGAGGCTCTGATGAGCCTGGACCTTCCCGCTGGTGTTGAGATAGAGATAAAGCAGGCGTAATCCCCCAAGGAGACGCCGCTGCCCGCACTGTCTGGCATCGGGCGGACGGGTCATGTTGGCTCCTGTTCCCAATGCAGAAGTCAACCAATAACCTAATCAAAAGGAGAACCAAAAAATGCAGAAAGCAATCATCGGCAAAAAAGTGGGCATGACCCAGATCTTCGATGAGAGCGGCAAGGTGATTCCTGTTACCGTTGTGGAAGCAGGTCCCTGCGTCGTCACTCAGAAGAAGACCGTCGAGACCGACGGCTACGTAGCCGTCCAGCTGGGCTTCGGTGATGTCAAGGAGTCCAAGCTGACCAAGCCGGAGGCAGGCCACCTGAAGAAGGCTGGCGTCGCCCCCAAGAAGTACCTGAAGGAGTTCAAGCTGGACGGCGCTGCCGACATGAACGTCGGCGACGAGGTGAAGGCTGACACCTTCGCTGCCGGCGACAAGATCGACGTGACCGGCATCACCAAGGGCCACGGCTACCAGGGCGTTGTCAAGCGCTATGGCGCAGGCCGTACTCCCATGACTCACGGCGGCGGCCCTGTCCACCGTCATGCAGGCTCCATGGGCGCTTCCTCTCACCAGTCCCGCATTTTCCCGGGCAAGATCGGCGCAGGCCAGATGGGCTGCACCCAGGTCACCATCGAGAATCTGGACATCGTGAAAGTGGACGCTGAGCTGAACATGATCGTTGTCCGCGGCGCCATCCCCGGCCCCAAGGGCGGCCTGGTGTACCTGCGCAACACCGTGAAGAACTTCAAGGTCAAGAACATCGAGACCGGCATCAGCAAGAACCCGCAGAAGGCTTCCGGCAGAAATCCCCAGAAGGCTTCCGCAAGAGGCTAAGGAAAGGAGATCTTAAATCATGCTTACGAAAGTTTACAATATGGCTGGCAAGCAGGTTGGCGAGATCGAACTGCCCGAAGCTGTGTTCGGCATTGAGCCTAACGCTGCCGTCGTTCACGACGCAGTCAAGAATCATCTGGCCAACAAGCGTCAGGGCACGCAGAGCGCTCTGACCCGCGCTGAGGTTTCCGGCGGCGGCCGCAAGCCCTGGCGTCAGAAGGGCACCGGCCGCGCCCGTCAGGGCAGCACCCGCGCGCCTCAGTGGACCCATGGCGGTATCGTGTTCGCTCCCAAGCCCCGCGATTACAGCTATTGCCTGAACAAGAAGGCCAAGCGCCTGGCTCTGAAGAGCGTCCTGAGCGCCAAGGCCTCCGAGCAGTCCGTGGTCGTCATCGACGCCATCAAGATGGCTGCTCCCAAGACCAAGGAATTCGCCGCGTTCCTGAACGCCGTCGGCTGCTCCACCAAGACTCTGGTGGTCACCGCTGAGGTCGATCAGAACGTTGTGAAGTCCGGCCGCAACATCGCCGGCTGCCAGGTCACCTTCGCCAACCTGCTGAACGTGTACGACGTGCTGCACGCCGACAAGCTGGTTGTCGATCAGGCTTCCCTGGCCAAGATCGTGGAGGTATTCGCCTAATGAAGAACGTTTACGATATCATCAGAAGACCCGTTATCACCGAGCAGTCCATGGAGGCTGTGGGCGATAAGAAGTACGTCTTCATGGTCGACGTGGAATCCAACAAGACCGAAATCAAGGCCGCTGTGGAGCAGATCTTCGGCGTCAAGGTCGCCAAGGTCAACACCGTCCGCATGCAGGGCAAGGTCAAGCGCACCGGCGCTTATCCTGTCGGCAAGCGCGCCGAGTACAAGAAGGCAATCGTCACTCTGACTGCTGACTCCAAGACCATCGAGTTCTTCGAGGGTATGGTCTAAACCAAATCTCAAAAAGGAGAGAAACGCAAATGGCTATTAAATCTTTCAAGCCTTACACTCCGGCCCGCAGAAATATGACTGTTTCTGCTTTCGACGGCGTGGACAAGAAGGCAAAACCTGAGCGTAGCCTGGTTGAGACCCTCAAGAAGAATGCAGGTCGCAACTCCTACGGTCACATCACCGTCCGCCACAGGGGCGGCGGCAACAAGCGCAAGTACCGCGTCATCGATTTCAAGCGCCAGAAGCTGGATATGCCCGCGACTGTGCAGCGCGTCGAGTATGACCCCAACCGCTCCGCGTTCATCGCCCTGATCAAGTATGAGGACGAGACCCTGAGCTACATCCTGGCTCCCTATGGCCTGAAGGCCGGCGACCAGGTGGTCTCCTCCGCCGCTGCCGACATCAAGCCCGGCAACTGCCTGCCCATCGCCAACATCCCCGTGGGTACTGTGATCCACAATGTGGAGCTGCAGCCCGGCCACGGCGCACAGCTGGTGCGTGCCGCCGGCGGCGCTGCCCAGCTGATGGCCAAGGAAGGCGAGCTGGCTCAGGTCCGTCTGCCCTCCGGCGAGGTCCGCTACGTTCGCATGAACTGCACCGCCTGCATCGGTCAGGTGGGCAACCTGGATCATGAGAACATCCACATCGGCAAGGCCGGCCGCAAGCGCCACATGGGCGTCCGTCCCACCGTCCGCGGCTCTGTCATGAACCCCAACGACCATCCCCACGGCGGCGGCGAGGGCCGCGCTCCTGTTGGCCGTCCCGGTCCTGTGACTCCTTGGGGCAAGCCTGCGATGGGCTACAAGACTCGTAAGACAAAGAACCGCACCAACAAGTTCATTGTCAAGCGCAGAAACAGCAAGTAAGGAGGAAATGAAATGAGCAGAAGTATCAAAAAGGGCCCTTTCGTAGCTCCCGAGCTGTATAAGCGCGTTGAGGAGCTGAACAAGGCCGGTGAAAAGAAGGTTCTCAAGACCTGGTCCAGAGCCTCCACCATTTTCCCCTCCTTTGTCGGTCACACCATCGCTGTCCATGACGGCCGCAAGCACGTTCCCGTCTATATCACCGAGGATATGGTCGGCCACAAGCTGGGCGAGTTCGTTCCTACCAGAACCTTCCGGGGTCACTCTGGCAGCAAGACCGCAAATTCCAAGTAAGGAGGTACGAAAATGGAAGCATTTGCACATGTTAAGTACGTCCGCATGTCCCCCCGTAAGGTCAAGCTGGTTTGCGACATGATCCGGGGCCAGGACGTGAAGACCGCTGCCGCGTACCTGAGCAACACCTCCAAGGCTGCCTGTGAGCCCATGGCCAAGCTGCTGAAGAGCGCCGTTGCAAACGCCGAGCACAATCACGAAATGAACGCTGAGAACCTGTACGTCTCCACTGTTGTTGCAAACCCCGGCCCCATCCTGAAGCGCGGCCGTATCGCATCCCGTCGTGGTTTCGTTCGGATCAATAAGAGAACCACTCACATCACCATCGGTGTGAGCGAGAAGGCTTAATCAGGAGGTAGCTATGGGACAGAAAGTTAATCCCCATGGACTGCGGGTTGGCGTCATCAAGGACTGGGATTCCCACTGGTACGCCCGCGAGGATAAGGTCGGCGACCTGATCGTCGAAGACTACAACATCCGTAAGTATTTGAAGAACAAGCTGTATGCCGCCGGCATCGCAAAGATCGAGATCGAGCGCTCCAACGGCAAGGTGAAGATCAACATCCATTGCTCCCGCCCCGGCGTGGTCATCGGCAAGGCCGGCGCTGAGATCGAGAACCTGCGCAAGGACGTGGAAGCAAAGCTGGGCAAGAGCGTCAACCTGAACATCGTTGAGGTCCGCTCCCCTGATCTGAACGCGCAGCTGGTGGCCGAGAACATCGCGCAGCAGCTGGAGAAGCGTATCTCCTTCCGCCGCGCCATGAAGAAGGCCATGCAGCAGGCCACCCGCCTGGGTGCCAAGGGCATCAAGGTCACCTGCGGCGGCCGTCTGGGCGGCGCTGAGATCGCCCGCACCGAGAGCTATCACGAGGGCACCATTCCCCTTCAGACCATCCGCGCCGACATCGAGTACGGCTTCGCTGAGGCTGCCACCACCTACGGCCGCATCGGCGTGAAGGTTTGGATCTACAAGGGCGAGGTGCTGAATACCACCCTGCGCGCAGCCGCTCCCGAGCCCGCTCCCCGTGAGCGCCGTGAGCGTCGCGGCAATAGCGACCGCCGGGGCAACGGCGAGCGTCGTGAGCGCCGCAGCGGTGATCGTCCCAATAACCGCAGAGAAGGAGGTAACCGCTGATGCTGCTGCCTAAAAGAGTAAAGTACCGCAAGGTTCAGCGTGGCCGTATGACCGGCGCTGCCTCCCGCGGCAATAAGGTTTCCTACGGTGAGTACGGCATTCAGGCCCTGGAGCCCGGCTGGATCACCGGCAACCAGATCGAAGCAGCCCGTATCGCCATGACCCGTTACACCAAGCGTGGCGGTAAGGTCTGGATCAAGATCTTCCCCGACAAGCCTTACTCCAAGAAGGGCCTGGGCACCCGTATGGGTTCCGGTAAAGGCGCTCCCGAAGGCTGGGTCGCAGTCGTTAAGAATCAGAAGGTGATGTTTGAGATCGGCGGCGTTACTGAGGATGTCGCCCGCGAGGCTCTGCGTCTGGCCCAGCACAAGCTGCCCATCAAGACTCGCATCATCACCAAGGAAGTCGAAACTGAGATTGGTGGTGAATAATGATGAAGGCAAAGGAAATCAAGAATCTGTCCGCGGAAGAGCTGAACAAGAAGCTTGACGAGCTGAAGAAGGATCTGTTCATGCTGAGAATGCAGCATGCGACCAATCAGCTGGACAATCCCATGCGTCTGAACGCCGTTAAGAAGGACATTGCCCGCATCAAGACCATTATTCGTGAGAAAGAGACCAACGTCTGAGGAGGTAAGCGATTATGACTGAAAATACCAGAGCTTTCCGCAAAACCAGAATTGGTCAGGTTGTCTCCGATAAGATGGACAAGACCATTGTGGTTGCGATCGAGGATAGCGTTCAGCATCCTCTGTACAAGAAGACCATGAAGCGGACTTACAAGCTGAAGGCCCACGACGAGAAGAACGAGTGCGGCATCGGCGATACCGTTGAGGTCATGGAGACCCGTCCCCTGTCCAAGGACAAGAGATGGAGACTCGTCAGAATTATCGAAAAGGCGAAGTAAGGAGGTCGGCGTAAATGATTCAGCAGGAAAGCTATCTGAAGGTTGCCGACAATACCGGCGCCAAGGAAATCCACTGCATCCGCGTCCTGGGCGGCTCCAAGCGGAAGTTCGGTAACATCGGTGATGTGATTGTGGCTTCCGTCCGTAAGGCTGCTCCCGGCGGCACGGTGAAGAAGGGCGAGGTCGTCAAGGCTGTTATCGTCCGTACCAAGCGGGGCGTCCGTCGTGAGGACGGCAGCTATGTCCGCTTTGATGAGAACGCTGCTGTGATCATCAAGGAGGATAAGAACCCCAAGGGTACCCGTATCTTTGGACCGGTGGCACGTGAGCTGCGTGAGAAGGATTTCATGAAGATCCTGTCTCTGGCTCCCGAAGTCATTTAAGGGGGAACCGAAGGAATGAACATTAAGAAGAATGATACCGTAATCGTCCTGTCCGGCAAGGACAAGGGCGTGAAGGGCAAGGTCCTGGTCGCCATGCCCGCCGAGAACAAGGTGATCGTGGAGCAGGTCAATGTGGCCACCTGCCACACCAAGCCCCGCCGTCAGGGCGAGCAGGGTGGCATCGTCAAGCGCGAGACCCCCATCCGCTCCTGCAAGGTCGCTCTGTTCTGCCCCAAGTGCAACAAGGGCGTTCGCGTCGGCTTCAAGGTTGAGGGCGACAAGAAGACCCGCATCTGCCGCAAGTGCGGCGCCGAAATCTGAGAGAGGAGAGACTGATTATGGCTAGCAGACTGAAAGAAAGATATGTTGCTGAAATCGCTCCCGCTCTGAACAAGAAGTTCGGCTACAAGAGCGTTATGCAGATCCCCAAGCTGGACAAGGTGATTGTGAACGTCGGCTGCGGCGAGAGCAAGAACAATGCCAAGGAGATCGAGGCCATCTGCAAGGACATCGCCGCCATCACCGGCCAGAAGCCTGTGACCTGCAAGGCCCGCAAGTCCGTTGCAAACTTCAAGGTCCGTGAGGGCGAGACCGTCGGCGTGAAGGTCACCCTGCGCGGCGAGAAGATGTATGAGTTCCTGGACCGCCTGTTCAGCGTGGCTCTGCCCCGCGTCCGCGACTTCCGCGGCATCAGCCCCAACTCCTTCGACGGCCGCGGCAACTACGCCTTTGGCCTGAAGGAACAGCTGATTTTCCCCGAAATCGAGTACGACAAGGTGGATAAGATCCGTGGTATGGATATCTGCATCTGCACCACCGCCACCAATGACGAGGAAGCCAAAGAGCTGCTCAGCCAGCTGGGCGCTCCCTTCACCGCTTGATTAGGAGGATTACAACATGGCCAAGAAGTCTATGATCCTGAAGCAGCAGGCTGAGCCCAAGTTCTCCAGCCGCCGCTACAACCGCTGCAAGATCTGCGGCAGACCTCATGCTTACCTGCGTGATTACGGCGTGTGCCGTATCTGCTTCCGTGAGCTGGCCTACAAGGGCCAGATCCCCGGCGTCCGTAAGGCCAGCTGGTAAGGTCGAATTTCTAATGTGAAAAAGATTCGGGAAGTCCTGGGAAGATGGCAGCTCCTTCGGCGCGGGTAAAGCCGCAAAGAAGCAAGCCGCGCATTCCCCGGATACCCCCGTATCTTCACGGGTCAAGCCCGTAACTTCTATAAGGAGGATATTAACATGCAAATCACCGATCCCGTAGCAGATATGCTGACCCGCATTCGGAACGCTAACTCTGCAAAGCACGAAACTGTGGATGTCCCCGCGTCCAACCTGAAAAAGTCCATCGCTCAGATTCTGCTGGACGAGGGCTATATCAAGGCTTACACCGTTGTGGACAACGGCAACCAGGGCGTCATTCACATCACGCTCAAGTATCTGGCCAAGAAGCAGGCAGTCATTTCCGGCCTGCGCCGCGTCTCTAAGCCCGGTCTGAGAATTTACGCCGGCGCCGAGGAGCTGCCCAAGGTGCTCAAGGGCCTGGGTATCGCCATCGTCTCCACTTCCAAGGGCGTTATGACCGACAAGAAGGCTCGTGAGCTGCACATCGGCGGCGAAGTCCTGGCCTTTGTCTGGTAAGGAGGATTCGGAAATGTCTAGAATTGGTAAGAAGCCGGTCATCATCCCGGCAAACTGCACGGTGGATATTGCCGAGGGCAACGTGGTCACCGTGAAGGGCCCCAAGGGCACCCTGACCTACACCTTCCATCCCGATATGATCCTGAAGGTCGAGGGCAACGAGCTGATCGTTGACCGCCCCGACGAGGAGCACCTGCACAAGTCCCTGCATGGCCTGACCCGTACCCTGATCCACAACATGGTCGAGGGTGTTGAGAAGGGCTACACCAAGGAGCTGGAGGTCAACGGCGTCGGCTACCGTGCCGAGAAGAAGGGCAACCAGCTGGTCATGCGTCTGGGCTACTCTCACGAAGTGTTCGTGGACGAGATCCCCGGCATCACCATCGAGGTCCCCGCTCCCAACAAGATCATCATCCACGGCATCGACAAGCAGGTCGTCGGCCAGTTCGCCGCCGAAGTCCGTGGCAAGCGTCCCCCCGAACCCTACAAGGGCAAGGGCATCAAGTATACCACTGAGGTCATCCGCCGCAAGGTTGGTAAGACCGGTGGTAAGAAGTAATGGAGGTGTGCCGAAATGGTCAGCAGAATCGATAAGAAAGCAATGCGCCTGAAGCGGCATGTCCGCGTTCGTGGCAAGGTCTCCGGCACTCCCGAGCGTCCCCGTCTGAACGTGTTCCGCAGCAATGCGAACATCTACGCCCAGATCATCGACGACGTCAACGGCGTAACGCTTGTTTCCGCCAACACGCTGGAGAAAGAATTTGAAGGCTCCACCGGCAACTGCGAGGCTGCCAAGAAGGTGGGCACCGTCCTGGCCGAGCGTGCCAAGGCGAAGGGCATCGAAGAGGTCGTCTTCGATCGCGGCGGCTATGTGTACCATGGTCGTGTGGCTGCCCTGGCCGATGGCGCCCGCGAAGGCGGACTTCAGTTCTAAGGTGAGGAGGAAAAGAAATGGCTTACAATAGGACTCCTAACAATGAGGCTTCCGAGCTGATTGAAAAGGTCGTTTACCTGAACCGCGTCAGCAAGACCGTCAAGGGCGGCCGCGTCATGAAGTTCTCCGCTCTGGTGGTTGTCGGTGACGGCAAGGGTACCGTCGGCTACGGCCTGGGCAAGGCCGCCGAAGTTTCCGAGGCTATTCTGAAGGGCATCGCCGATGCCAAGAAGAACATGACCAAAGTCTCTCTGGCCGGCAATACCATTCCCCATGACATCATCGGCATCTTCGGTGCCGGCACCGTCATGATGAAGCCCGCTCCCGAAGGCACCGGCGTTATCGCCGGCGGCGCTGTCCGTGCGGTGATGGAAGCGGTCGGTATCAAGAACATCTGCGCAAAGTGCCTGCGTTCCAACAACCCTCAGAACGTGGTCAAGGCCACCATGGCCGGTCTGACCAGCCTTCGTTCTCCTGAGCAGGTTGCTGCTATCCGCGGTAAGAGCGTGGAAGAAATTGTGTAAGGAGGCAATTAACATGGCAAACCTGAAAATTACGCTTGTTAAGAGCCTGAACGGTCGCCTGGAAAAGCACATCGCCACCGCGAATTCCCTGGGCCTTCGCAAGATCGGCCAGGTCAGCATCCAGCCCGACAATACCCAGACCCGGGGCAAGATCGCCAAGATCGGCTATCTGCTGAAGGTTGAAGAAGTTTGATAAGGAGGAGGAACAAGAATGAAGCTCCATGAACTCTCTCCTGTTGCTGGCTCCACCCAGGTGGGCAAGCGCAAGGGTCGCGGCACCGGCTCCGGCAACGGCAAGACCGGCGGCCGTGGTCACAAGGGTCAGAAGGCCCGCTCCGGCGGCAAGGTGCGCGTCGGTTTCGAAGGCGGCCAGATGCCCCTGGCCCGTCGCATCCCCAAGCGCGGCTTCAATAACATTTTCGCGAAGCCCCTGACCGCTGTCAACGTGGCTCTGCTGAACTGCTTTGAGGACGGCGCCACCGTGGATGCCGCCGCAATCGTCGAGGCCGGTATCGTCTCCACCTGCCCCAATGGCCTGAAGGTCCTGGGCAGCGGCGAGCTGACCAAGAAGCTTACTGTCAAGGCTGCGGCTTTCTCTGAGTCTGCCAAGGAAAAGATTGAGCAGGCGGGCGGAAAGGCCGAGGTGATCTAAGTGTTGCAGACACTTCGGAATGCATGGAAAATTCCTGAACTCCGTAAAAAGATCATCTTCACGCTGTTCATCCTTCTGATCTACCGTGTGGGCAATGTGATTCCCGTGCCCGGCATTGATGTGAACAATCTGGCCACCTACTTCAACCAGACCCTGTCCAACACCATCCTGGGCCTGTACAATGCAATGTCCGGCTCCGCGTTCTCCCGCGCCACCGTCTTTGCACTGGGCATCCAGCCCTACATCAACGCCTCCATCATCATCCAGCTGCTGACCATTGCGATCCCCGCTCTGGAGCGGCTGGCCAAGGATGAGGGCGAGGATGGCAAAAAGAAGATCGCAAGGATCACCCGTTACTCCACCGTGGGCCTGGGCCTGCTGATGGGCTGGGCATATTACATGATGCTCAAGAACTACAGCTCCTCCGGCTTCGCCATCATTCAGGACACCGGCTTCCTGCCGTCGCTGTCCATCATCCTGGCCTTTACCGCCGGCTCCGCCCTGGTGATGTGGATGGGTGAGCAGATCACTGAGTTCGGCATCGGCAACGGCATCTCCATGATCCTGTTTGCCAATATCATCTCCGGCCTGCCCAGCATGCTGTACAACCTGATCAAGATGACCTGGTGGAAGATTGCCATCGTCCTGGTGGGCATGGTCGCCCTGATCCTGTTCATTGTGTTCATCAATGACGCGGAGCGCCGCATCCCCATCCAGTACGCCAAGCGCGTTGTGGGCCGTAAGGTCTATGGCGGCCAGAACACCAACCTGCCCATCAAGGTGAGCATGTCCGGCGTGATGCCCGTCATCTTTGCCCAGTCCATCTGCTCCCTGCCTGCCACCGTCTGCGCCTTTACCGGCACCAACAGCGGCTGGGCCTACAAGTACCTGTGGAGCAACAACAGCGCGTTCTATGCCATTGTTTACTTCCTGATGATCTTCTTCTTCAGCTGGTTCTACTCCACCATCCAGTATGATCCCATGGAGATTTCCAACAACCTGATGAAGAACGGCGGATTTATCCCCGGCTTCCGTCCCGGCAAGCCCACCGCTCAGTTCATCCAGAAGGTCATCAACAAGATCGTTGTCTTTGGTGCTGTTTACCTGGGCATCGTCGCCATGCTTCCCATCATTGCGGGCGACCTGATGAGCGGCTTCAACAGCCTGGCCATCGGCGGTACCTCCGTCATCATCGTCGTGGGCGTTGCCCTGGAGACGGTGCAGGCGCTGGAGGCACAGATGCTGATGCGTCACTACAAGGGCTTCCTGGATTGATCGGGGAGGAATTGGCAGGATGAATCTCATTCTACTGGGCGCTCCCGGCGCCGGAAAGGGGACCCAAGCTGAGCTGCTTGTTCACAAGCTCTCTATCCCCGCCATCTCTACCGGGAATATGCTCCGCGAGGCCATTGCCGAGGGCACCGAGCTGGGCATGAAAGCAAAATCCTACATGGACGGCGGCAACCTGGTGCCCGACGAGCTGATCCTTGGCATCGTCGCGGACCGGGTGGCCCAGCCCGACTGTGCCGGCGGCTTCATTCTGGACGGCGTGCCCCGCACGCTGGCCCAGGCGGAGGCCCTGGAGGCAAAGGGCGTCAAGATCGACTATGTAGTGGACATCGAGGTACCCGACAGTGAGATCGAGGGCCGCATGACCGGCCGCAGAGTTTGCGGCCGCTGCGGCGCCAGCTATCACATTGTCGCCCATCCTCCCAAGATCGACGGCATCTGCGATGAGTGCGGCGGCGAGCTGGTCATCCGCAAGGACGACGCGCCCGAGACCGTGCGCAACCGCCTGAAGGTCTACCACAGCACCACCGAGGTCCTGAAGGACTTCTACGGCAAGCTGGGCAGGCTGGTCAAGGTGGACGGCTGCCAGTCCATCGAAAAAGCAAACGAGGATATCCTCGCTGCGATAGGGGCAAAGGTATGATCTCAATCAAAAATGAACGAGAGCTTTCCTGTATGCGCCAGGCTTGTAAAATTACCGCGGCAGCCCGTGCCTTGGCAGGGGAATTGGTAAAACCCGGCGTATCCACGAAAGCAATAGATCGGGCCGTGCACGATTATATTGTCAGTCAGGGCGCAAAACCGTCGTTCCTGAACTACAACGGCTTCCCTGCAAGTGCCTGCATCAGCGTCAACAATGTGATCATCCACGGAATTCCGGGTGGCTACATCCTGAAGGAAGGGGACATTGTATCCGTGGACGTGGGTGCGTTCTATAAGGGATTTCATGGCGATTGTGCCGCTACCTATGCCTGTGGTGCCATCAGCACCGAAGCCCAGAGGCTTATTGATGTAACGAAGCAGTCCTTCTTTGAGGGGATCAAATTCGCTACCAAAGGCAACCGGGTGCAAGATATCTCCCATGCAGTCCAGACGTATGTGGAGTCTAACGGTTTTGCAGTTGTGCGGGACTTCGTGGGTCACGGCGTAGGCCGGCAACTGCATGAGGAGCCGGAGGTGCCCAACTACGGCGCACCTGGCCGCGGCCCCAGGCTTCTGCCTGGTATGACCATTGCGGTGGAGCCTATGGTGAACGTCGGAACCTATCAGGTGAAGGTGCTCTCCGATGGCTGGACCACGGTGACCGCCGACGGCAAGCTGGCTGCTCACTATGAAAATACTGTACTCATCACCGACGGCGAGCCGGAAATACTCACCGTCACCGAAGGACTTTGATCTATGGATCCAGATAACTCGGGATTTCAAATCTCGGATGTGGTGATTTCCCGGCAGGGGCGCGATCAGGGCGAATGGTTTTACGTCATCGGTCAGGAGGAGGGGTTCCTCCTGCTGGCCAACGGCAGGAATCGCACCCTGGAGGCCCCCAAAAGGAAGAAGCAAAAGCACGTAGAGAAAGTACTTCGATCTGAGACCAGAGTTGCCGCGAAATTGCTCTCCGGCGACAAAGTGCTCAACGGCGAATTACGAAGAGACCTGGCTTTCTTAAGCCGGGGGATGCAAGCACACAACCTAGGAGGTTAATGACTTGGCTGCGAAAGACGACGTAATCGAACTTGAGGGCATCGTAACTGATGCACTGCCCAATGCAATGTTCAAGGTTGACATCGGCAATGGACACAGCATTCTGGCACACATTTCCGGCAGGCTCCGAATGAATTTCATTAAGATCTTGCCCGGTGACAAGGTAACCGTTCAAATGTCTCCGTATGATCTGACCCAGGGCCGGATCACCTGGAGAAGCAAGTAAAACAAGAGAATCGATTTCTCATATGGAGGTTAAACAGTATGAAGGTAAGACCGTCCGTTAAACCCATGTGCGAAAAATGCAAGATCATCAAGCGCAAGGGTCGCGTAATGGTAATTTGCGAAAACCCCAAGCATAAGCAGAGACAAGGCTAATAGGAGGTGCTGAGAAAGTTATGGCACGTATTTCTGGTATTGATCTTCCCCGCGACAAGCGGATCGAAGTGGCTTTGACCTATATCTACGGCATCGGACCTGCCCGCGCTTCTCAGGTCCTGAAGACCACCGGTATCGACCCCGATACCCGCGTCAAGGATCTGACCGACGAGCAGGAGGCCCAGTTGCGTGAGGCCATTGAGCATCACTATCTCATCGAGGGCGACCTGCGCCGTGAGACCGCGATGAACATCAAGCGTCTGTCCGAGATCGGCTGCTATCGCGGCCTGCGCCATCGCCGTGGCCTGCCTGTCCACGGTCAGCGCACCAAGACCAACGCCCGTACCCGCAAGGGCCCCAAGAAGACCATTGCGAACAAGAAGAAGTAAGGAGGGATATGTACAATGGCTGCTAAAACTGCTAAGAAAGTCGTCAAGCGCCGTCGCGAGCGCAAAGTAGTAGAGAAGGGTGCGGCACATATCCGTTCCTCCTTCAACAACACCATGGTGACCATCACCGATCTGGATGGCAATGCTCTTTCCTGGGCTTCCTCCGGCGGACTGGGCTTCCGTGGCTCCCGTAAGTCCACCCCCTATGCCGCTCAGACTGCTGCTGAGACCGCTGCAAAGGCTGCGATGGAATACGGCCTGAAGACTGTTGAGGTCTACGTGAAAGGCCCTGGCCAGGGACGTGAAGCCGCCATCCGCGCTTTGCAGACTGCCGGCCTGGAAGTCGTTATGATTAAGGACGTCACCCCCATTGCTCACAATGGCTGCCGTCCCCCCAAGAGACGTCGTGTCTGATTACGCTATAGGAGGAATTTTGCGTTATGGCTAAAAATATGCAGCCCGTGCTGAAGCGTTGCAGAACGCTGGGCGTTTCTCCTGCCGCAATGGGTTATTCCAAGACTTCCAACAAGAACCCCGGCGGCCAGAGAAGAGCTAAGAAGTCTGAGTATGCTACTCAGCTGACCGAGAAGCAGAAGGTCAAGTTCGTTTACGGCATCCAGGAGAAGCAGTTCCGTAACTACTACGAGAAGGCTTCCCGCATGGAAGGCAACACCGGCGAAGAGCTGCTGACCTTCGTGGAGCGCCGCCTGGACAACGTTGTGTACCGTCTGGGCTTTGCCAACTCCCGCCGTCAGGCCCGTCAGCTGGTCAACCATGGTCATTTCACCGTCAATGGCAACCGCGTCAACATCCCCAGCTACCTGATCAAGGTGGGCGATGTGGTGGCTGTCAGCGAGAAGAGCGTTTCCAACAACTTCTTCAAGAAGCTGAAGGAAGACGATGCATTTGTTGCTGCTCCCAAGTGGCTGGATCGTGATAAAAACACCCTCCAGGGCAAGGTTATTGCTATGCCCACCAAGGCGGATATCGACTTCGATATCGCTGTGCACCTCATCGTCGAGTTGTACTCCAAGTAATAATCTTCCCCCCTGTCTGTCCGCATATCTGCTTCGTGGGGAGCTGGCTCCCCACACTATTAAGGAGGGTTTTGATTCATGGTAGAAATTGAAAAGCCTCGCATCAGCTGCTTTGATTCCACTGAGAACATCTCCTACGGCAAGTATGTCGTGGAGCCTCTGGAGCGCGGCTACGGCATGACCCTGGGCAATTCCCTGCGCAGGATCCTGCTGTCCAGCCTGCCCGGCTATGCAGCCACCTCGGTGAAGATCCAGGGCGTGCAGCATGAGTTCTCCACCATCCCCGGCGTGACCGAGGATGTGACGGAGATCGTGCTGAACGTCAAGCGGATCACCCCCAAGCTGCACTGCTCCGGCGTCAAAACAGTTCACATTGATGCGGTCGGCCCCTGCGAAGTCACGGCCGGCGACATCAAGGCGGATGCCGAGGTCGAGATCCTCAATCCCGAGCTGCATATCTGCACGCTGGGCGAGGATGCCACTTTCAATATGGAGATCACCATGTCCCAGGGCAGAGGCTATGTTTCCTCCGATCGGAACAAAACGCCTCAGACCGTAATTGGTGTGATTCCCATCGACTCCATCTATTCCCCTGTTACCAAGGTGAACTACACGGTGGAGCCGACCCGTGTCGGCGATAAGACCGACTACGACAAGCTGACGCTCGAGGTTTGGACCGATTCCACCATCTCCGCCAAGGACGCCGTGTCCCTGGGCGCGAAGATCCTCAGCGATCATCTGACGGTGTTTACCAACCTGTCCGATGCTGTGGCCACCAGCTCCACCGTGGTGGAGAAGGCCCCCGATCGCCCGGATGCGAAGCTGTCCATGACCATCGATGAACTGGATTTGTCCGTCCGCAGCTTCAACTGCCTGAAGCGCGCCAACATCAACACCGTGGCCGACCTGATCAACAAGACCGGCGAGGACATGATGCGTGTGCGCAACATGGGCAAGAAATCCCTGGACGAGGTCCAGAAGAAGCTGGAAATGATGGGCTTGTCCCTGGCCAGCGAAGAAAATACTGGCAGCAACAACTAACCTTTTAAGAAGGAGGAAACGTTCATGTTCGGCACTCGTAAGCTGGGTAAGACCAGCGCTCAGAGAAAGGCTCTGCTGCGCCAGCAGGTCACCGACCTGCTCGACAATGGCAAGATGGAAACCACTTTCTATCGCGCCAAGGAAGTGCAGCCCGTTGTTGAGAAGATGATCACCCTGGGTAAGAAGGGCAATCTGGCCGCTTACCGCAAGGCTCTGTCATTCATCACCAAAGAGGATGTGGCTCATAAGCTGTTCAAGGAGATCGCTCCCAAGTACGCTGACTGCAACGGCGGCTACACCAGAGTGACCCGCACCGGCGAACGCCGCGGCGATGCTGCTGAGATGGCAGTCATCGAGCTGGTTTAAATCCAGGCTTCCTGATATTTCTTTCCCCCCTGCCCATCGAGGCAGGGGGGATTATCGCATTCCAAATAACAATTCTTTAATAAATCTTAAGAATCCATTTCTCTGCTTGAAAAAAACGCCGGGTAGTGGTAGAATATACCAAAGGGAAGGCAATCCCTGATGCCCGCCGGCGCACCGGCGGACCTGTCCAAAGGAGCTTTGAGGCAGTAATGCTGAAAAGCTCGGAAAGAGGCAACATAAAAGGAGGAAGCAAAATGAAAAAGAATCTTTTTAAACGCTTGTTTTCTGCGGCGCTGGTGGCTGTGATGGCCATCGCCCTCTGCGGCGCGGCTATGGCAACGAGTGCCGACCCCATTACCAGCTGCGCCCAGTGCGAGAAGAACGGCCTGGTGTTTACGGGCATCCATGCCACGAACAGCTGGGTCAAGCTCACCGATTCCGAGTGCGCCCGGGTGTACGCCTGCAACAACGGCCATTCCATCATGCGGATGCACAACGGCAGCTTCGTGGATGCCACGCCCCACGCCTTCGAGACCAAGGTCGTCGCCCCCACCTGTGACGCCGACGGCTACACCCTGCATACCTGCAAGCTGTGCAAGTTTGAGTACAAGGACGAGATCGTCGGGAAGCTCTCCCACTGGTACGACGTCTGGAACCCCGTGGGCGACGATAAGATGAGCGCTCCCTGTAAGCGCACCGGCTGCGAGCATGTCAAGACCACCGACTGCGTCAAGTGGGATTTCACCCTGAACGGCGAAGACTACTATGTCTGCCCCGTGTGCGGCGAGACCAGCGACGGCACCCAGCTGGAGCTGGTCAATGAGACCACCACCAAGCCCATCACCGGCTGGACCCCCGAGGGTGATCTGGTCCTGCGGGTAGGCGACCTGAGCAACGGTGAGAAGATCATGAGCGTGGGCTTTGAGTTCGACGCCCGCCTGGTGCTGGACACCGGTTCCACCGACTTTACCGTCCCTGCCGACGTGCTGGACGGTTACAAGCTGATGCTGTTGGATGCCGACGGCAACGAGACCGAGCTGGAGGTCACCAGCAAGGCCAGCGGCGCGACCTTCAACCTGGACTTTGCCGCCCTCAAGTGGGAGGACCGCATCCCTGTGCGCATTCTGCACCTGGTCCCCGTTGCGGCAGAAGCTGCGAAGTAATGAACCCCCAATAGAACAAGATGGCTGCCTCGCATTTGAGGCAGCCATCTTTTATGCGGCGGAAAGAAATCAGATCCTTGCCACGCCGGAACGCCGGGCGGCTTCGGCCACGGCCTTGGCCACGGCGGGACCCACCCGCTTGTCAAAGGCGGCGGGGATGATATAGTCGGCGCTCAGCTCCTCCGGGGAGACCAGGTCGGCCAGCGCCTGAGCGGCGGCCATCTTCATCTCCTCGTTGATGTCGGAGGCGCGGACATCAAAGGCACCCCGGAAAATGCCGGGGAAAGCCAGCACGTTGTTGATCTGGTTGGGGTAGTCGCTGCGGCCGGTGGAAACGACAGCCGCGCCGCCTGCCTTGGCATCCTCCGGGAAGATCTCCGGGGTGGGATTGGCGCAGGCAAACACGATGGCATCCTTGGCCATGGTGCGCACCATCTCGGTGGTCAGAGTACCGGGGGCGGAGACGCCGATGAACACATCCGCGCCGCGGATCACATCCGAAAGCTTGCCGGTTTCCTTTTGCAGATTGGTCACCTGGGCCATCTCTTCCTTGATCCAGTTCAGACCCGGGCGGCCCTGATAGATAGCCCCGGTGCGGTCGGTCATCACAATGTTGCGGAAGCCGGCGCTGAGCAGCAGCTTCACAATGGCGATGGCGGCGGCACCTGCGCCGGAGGTGACGATCTTTACATCCTCCTTCCGCTTGCCTACCACCTTCAGCGCGTTCTGCAGGCCTGCCAGGGTGATCACGGCAGTGCCGTGCTGGTCGTCGTGGAAGATGGGAATATCGCACTTCTCCTTCAGCTTCCGCTCGATCTCAAAGCAGCGGGGAGCCGCAATATCCTCCAGATTGATGCCGCCGAAGGAGCCGGAGATCAGATATACCGCGTTGACGAATTCATCCACATCCTTGGTCTTCACGCACAGCGGGAAGGCGTCCACATCGCCGAAGGCCTTGAAGAGGACGCACTTGCCCTCCATCACAGGCATGCCCGCCTCGGGGCCGATATCGCCCAGACCAAGCACGGCGGAGCCGTCGGTGATCACGGCGCACAGGTTGTGCCGCCGGGTCAGCTCATAGGATTTGTTGATGTCCTTCTGGATCTCCAGACAGGGCGCGGCCACGCCGGGGGTATAGGCCAGGGACAGGTCCTCCTTCGTCTCTACCGGCACCGCCGCCCGAATTTCAATTTTTCCCTTCCACTGGCCATGCAGCCGCAGGGATTCCTTTGCGTAATCCATTGTAACCTCCTGAATTGCATTTTGTTGTCAACACCTATTATACAGGAAATTTTCAAAAAGTAAATGTGTCGGCGGCTATTGGAGGAAATATTGGCGCTCAAGGAATAGTGTCAAGAAAAAATGTTTCACAAAATATTGCGCAAAAGATTGGATAAAGTGACATTCGGGAATAGTAAAATTGCAGTAGACAGAATCTAAAATGAATGGTAGAATGTTAGCAGACCGAAGGTCGGGCCGCCGGTGCTGGCATTGGCGGACGGTGTTCGGAAGAAACGGGGGATCCCCGATCATTTTAAAAAGGAGCGTAAAATCCTATGAAGAAGATCCTCGCAATGATTCTGGCAGTCATCATGGTTATGAGCCTGGCCTGCATGGCCTCCGCCGAAGAGGTCAAGACCTATAAGGTCGGCTGCTCCATCTACACCTTCGACGACAACTTTATGACCCTGTACCGCAACGAGATCGAAGCCTACTTCAAGACCCTGGAAACCGACACCGTGAAGTATGACATCACCATGGCCGACGGCAAGAACGACATGGCCGAGCAGACCAACCAGGTGCAGAACTTCATCACCCAGGGCATGGATGTCATCATCCTGAACCTGGTCCAGACCTCCTCCGCCGATGCCGTTATCGACATGGTGGTGGAAGCCGGTATCCCCCTGATCCTCATCAACCGTGAGCCTCTGGCCTACGATGCCGACGGCAACACCCTGGACGAAGCCTACGAGGGCATCCTGGATAACCCCGGCGTTTGCTACGTCGGCGCTGACGCCCGTCAGTCCGGCACCTTCCAGGGCGAGATTGTTGCCGCTCTGGACGATCACGGCGACATCAATGGCGACGGCGTGATCAACTACATCATGATCGAGGGCGACCCCGAGAACATCGACGCCCAGTACCGTACTGAGTTCTCCGTCAAGGCGCTGGAAGACGCCGGCTACAAAGTGAACTGCCTGGACGACCAGGTTGGTAACTGGCAGCAGGCCAAGGGCCAGGAGCTGACCGCCAACGCGCTGACTGCTCATGGCTACGACGTGGAAGTTGTGTTCTGCAACAACGACGGCATGGCTCTGGGTGCTGTGGCTGCCATCGAGGCTGCCGGCCGCATCGTGGGCGAAGACATCTATGTCCTGGGCGTTGACGCTCTGGAAGAGGCTGTCCAGCTGATCAAGTCCGGCGAAATGACCGGCACCGTGCTGAACGACCACATTGGCCAGTCCCACAAGGCTGTCGAAGTTGCCATCGCTGCCCTGAACGGCGAAGAGATCGACAACTACTACTGGGTTGACTACGTGAAGGTTGACAAGGCTTACGCCGAGGCCAACTACTAAGCTTTACCGTCAAGCCAATACCGCGCGATAACGCATAGTATCTGAGGAAGACGGGTGGGTCTTGCGGCTCACCCGTCTCTTTGTTAAAGTGCTTTTCAGCTGCATTTCAAAGAAAATGCCGCATCGGGCGGCATTTTCCTTGAAGTTCAGTATCCATAGAAGGAGGTTCGACGCATGTCCGAGTATGTGCTGGAAATGACCGGCGTATGCAAGTCGTTTCCAGGCGTAAAAGCATTGGATCATGCCCAGCTGAAGCTTCGTCCCGGCAAGGTCCACGCCCTGATGGGCGAGAACGGCGCCGGTAAGTCCACGCTGATGAAGTGTATGTTCGGCATCTACAAAATGGATGAGGGCCAGATCAAGATCGATGGTCAGCCCGTCACCATCCATGATCCCATGGACGCCCTGCGCAAGGGCATTGCCATGGTGCACCAGGAGCTTCAGCCCATTCCCGCCAGGACTGTGGGTGAGAATATCTTCCTGGGCCGCTATCCGATGAAAAAATTCCTGGGGATATTCCCCATGATCGACCACGATAAAATGTACGCCGATACCGCCGCCCTGCTGAAAAAGGTGCGCATGAACTTTGACCCCAGGCAGAAGGTGGGCGAGCTGAGCGTTTCTCAGATGCAGTCGGTGGAGATCGCCAAGGCCGTTTCCGCCAACTGCCGAGTGCTGATCCTGGACGAGCCCACGTCCTCCCTGACCCAGAATGAGGTGGAGGCCCTGTTCCGCATCATCGAGGACCTGAAGGCGGAGAACGTGGCAATTGTCTATATCTCCCACAAGATGGACGAGATCCTGCGCATCGGCGACGAGGTCACCATCATGCGCGACGGCCAGTATATCGGCACCTGGGACGCCAAGGAGCTGACCACCGATATGATCATCACCCAGATGGTGGGCCGGGAGCTGAAAAATCTGTATCCTCCCCGGGCGAATGTACCCGGCGAGGAGGTGCTGCGGGTGGAGAATTTCACCTCCATCAACCCCAAGAGCTTCCGCAATGTCTCGTTTACCCTGCACAAGGGCGAGATTTTGGGTGTGGGCGGCCTGGTGGGCGCGCAGCGCACCGAGCTGATGGAGGGCATGTTCGGCATCCGCTCCCATTCCCAGGGTAAGATTTATTACCGGGGCAAGGAAATGAAGATCAACCGCCCGAAGGACGCCATCGACAACGGCATTTCGCTGCTGACGGAGGATCGCCGGGGCAGCGGCATCATGGGCGTGCTCAGCGTGGCGGACAATATCTCCGTCGCTTCCTTGCAGAAGTACCTGGACTTTGGCATCGCCATCAACGGCAAAAAGGTGGAGAAGCTGGTGCAGGATAATGTTCGCGTGATGAACATCAAGACGCCCTCCTCCAAGACCCTGATCAAATCCCTCTCCGGCGGCAACCAGCAGAAGGTGCTCATCGGCCGCTGGCTGGCCAACGACCCGGATGTGCTGATTCTGGACGAGCCCACCCGCGGCATCGACGTGGGCGCGAAATATGAGATCTACTGTATCATTGCGGACCTGGCCAAGCAGGGCAAGAGCATCATCATGATCAGCTCCGAAATGGGTGAGCTGATCGGCATGTCCGACCGCATCATGGTCATGTGCGACGGACGGGTCACCGGCTTTGTGCAGGGCGAGGAAGCGACCCAGGAGAATATTATGGCTTTGGCCACACAGTTTGAGTGAGCAATCGGAGGCAAGACATATGAACGAAACAAAACTGAAACAGCAAAATGCCGGGACAAAAATCTGGGATGTCATCAAAGGAAATCCCATTGCCGTTATCCTGGTGCTTGCGGCCATTGTCGTTGGCTGTATTGTGGATAAATTCTTCTCCTGGTCGAATTTGAGCAACTTATTGAGCAATACCGCCGTTCGATTCCTGATCGCCCTGGGCGTGTCCGGCTGCCTGATCACCAAGGGCACCGACCTGTCTGCTGGCCGTCAGGTGGGCCTGGCGGCCTGCCTGTCCGGCATCCTGTGCCAGCGGGCGGACTACACCGGCAGACTCTGGAAGAATGTTCCCGAGATGAATATTTTCCTGGTGCTGCTCATCGTGGTCGCCATCGGCTTTGTGGTGGGCCTGGTGAACGGCCTGATCATTGCCAAGCTGCGGGTGCCGCCCTTTATCGCCACCCTGGGCACCCAGACCATTATCTACGGCATCGCCCTGGTGCTGACGGACGCCCAGCCCATCGGCGGCTTCCAGAAGATCTATACCAAGCTGATCACCGGCCGCATCGGCAACGTGCGGGGCTTCCATATCCCGTATCTGGCCTTCGTGGCGCTGGTATTCGGCCTGCTGTTCTGGTTCATTTACAATAAGACCCGGCACGGCAAGTATATGTACGCCATCGGCGGCAACGAGGTGGCGGCGGAGGTCTCCGGCGTGAACACCGTCAAGACCACCATCTGGATCTATATCACCGCGGGTGTGATGTATGCCATCGCGGGCTACCTGCTGGCGGCAAAGTCCGGCGGCTCCTCCGCCGGTATGGGCAGCGGCTACGAGCTGGAGGCCATTGCGGGCTGTACCATCGGCGGCGTCTCCACCACCGGCGGCATCGGCACCGTCCCCGGCATTCTGGTAGGCGTGCTGGTGTTTGAGCTGCTGAAGATCATTCTCCAGTTCCTCAGCGTCAACCCCTATTACAACTACATCGTGCAGGGCCTGGTCATTGTCATTGCGGTGGCGTTGGACATCCGTAAATATCTGGCGAGGAAGTAATGAACGAGCGGGAGCTGAAGGAAAAGGAACAGCAGCTGGCCCAAAAGGAGCAGGAGCTGGACCGGCGCGAAAAGGAGCTGGACGGCTTCTCCGCGGCCATGGACGCCCGGAAGAAGCAGCTGTACGGCAAGCTTCCCGTCACGCTCAAGCAGGTGGATACCATTTTGTGGATCGCCTGCGGCGCGCTGGCGGTGGTGGTGCTGCTCATCATCCTGGAAGCGGCGGGCGTTTTCAAAATCGGATAAGAAAGACGGGGGCGGCATTCAAACCGTCCCCGTCCGTTTTTGTTGCAAATTGCCGGAAAATACGATGGATCGACTGCGAAAATCTGTGGGATACTTTTACAAAAAATATTGCTTTTCCTGCGGTATTGTGCTATATTTTATTGTTGAAAGTAAAGAAATCCGATGCAAAAAAGGAGAGCAGCTTATGCCATCTCAGGATAAGATCAGAAACATTGCAATCATTGCCCACGTCGACCACGGCAAGACCACCTTGGTGGACGAAATGCTGAAGCAGGGCGGCATCTACCGGGAAAATCAGGCCACGGTGGAGCGGGTGATGGACTCCGGCGACCTGGAGCGGGAGCGGGGCATCACCATTCTGGCAAAGAATACCTCCGTCCATTACAAGGACTATAAGATCAATATTGTGGATACCCCGGGCCACGCCGATTTTGGCGGCGAGGTGGAGCGTATCCTGAAAATGGTCAACGGCGTGATCCTGCTGGTGGACGCCGCCGAGGGCCCCATGCCCCAGACCCGCTTTGTGCTGCAAAAGGCGCTGGAGCTGGGCCATAAGGTGATCGTCGCCGTAAATAAGGTGGATAAGCCCGATGCCCGGGTCCATGAGGTGATGGACGAGGTGCTGGAGCTGCTGCTGGATCTGGACGCCACCGACGAGCAGTTCAACAGCCCCACCATCTTCTGCTCCGGCCGCCAGGGCACCGCCTCTTACAGCCCCGACGAAATGTGCAAGGACCTGACCCCGCTGTTTGAGACCATCATCCAGTATATTGACGCGCCCCAGGGCGATCCTGCCGCGCCGCTGCAAATGCTGGTGTCCTCCATTGACTACAACGATTATGTGGGCCGCATTGCCATCGGCCGGGTGGAGCGGGGCACCATCAAGGTCAATCAGGAGGTCACCATCTGCGATTACCATGACCCCTCCATCAAGAACCGGGGCAAGGTGGTAGCGCTGTACGAGTTTGACGGCCTGGCCAAGACCCCGGTGCAGGAGGCCGGCGCGGGCGAGATCGTCGCCCTGTCCGGCATGGCGGATATCACCATCGGCCGGACGCTGTGCGCGCCGGAGGCGGTAGAGCCGCTGCCCTTCGTCAAGATCAGCGATCCTACCATCGAAATGACCTTTGCCGTGAACGATTCCCCCTTCGCCGGGCAGGAGGGAAAATATGTTACCTCCCGCAACCTGCGCGACCGGCTGGAAAGAGAGTTGCTGAAGGACGTGTCCCTCCACGTCACCGAGCAGGGTACGGATTCCTTCAATGTGGCGGGCCGGGGCGAAATGCACCTGTCCATCCTGATGGAGACCATGCGCCGGGAGGGCTATGAGTTCTCCGTGTCCACCCCCCGGGTGCTGACCAAGGAGATCGACGGCAAGCTCTGCGAGCCCATCGAGCGGATGGTCGCCGACGTGCCCGAGGAATGCATGGGCTCCGTGATCGAGAAAATGGGCCGCCGCAAGGGCGACCTGGTGAGCATGAACCCCATGGGCAGCCGCTATCGCCTGGAGTTCCTGGTGCCCTCCCGCGGCCTGTTCGGCTACCGCAATGAATTCCTCACCGATACCCGGGGCGAGGGCATCATGTCCTCCGTCCTGGACTCCTACGCCCCCATGAAGGGCGAGATCGAGCGCCGCCTCACCGGCTCCCTGGTGGCCTTCGAAACCGGCGAGGCCGTGGCCTACGGCCTGGCAGCCGCCCAGGAGAGAGGCATCCTGTTTATTTCGCCGGGCACTCAGGTGTATGCCGGTATGGTGATCGGCGTTTGCAGCCGGAACGAGGATATGACCGTCAATGTCTGCAAGCGCAAGCAGCTGACCAACATGCGTGCTGCCGGGTCCGACGAGGCCACCCGCCTGACCCCGCCCAAGATCATGTCCCTGGAGCAGTGCCTGGAATTCCTGGCGGACGACGAGCTGCTGGAATGCACCCCTAAGAGCCTGCGCATCCGCAAGCGGGAGCTGGACCACTCCACCCGCATGCGCGAGCTGATGAAGAAGAGAAATCAGTAACGACTTTTGCCGGACCCTCATTTGAGGGTCCGGCGCTGCTGTCGCGGCTGATACTGAACTCCAATTAAAATCTTTAAAAAAGATTTTAGGGTCTATCTGAAAATCGGAAATATGACCAACAGCGAGAGATTTTCCGCCTGATGAAGCCATTTTTTCGCGGGAATACTTTGTGTATTGCAAGAAAAAATGGTGCACAGCAGGCGGAAAAGATCCGCTGTTTGGGCGTGTTGACGGTTTTCAGATAGGCCCTAATTGCCTGAAGGGCATGGAGTTCATATGAGACTTGTTTTGTGATTTCTTTCCTTATAAATCACAAAACAGGCAGCGCCTTCAGGCGATGCCTTCCTGATTAAAATTAAGATTTTAATCAGGAAATAGTATGACATATACAAGAAAGGCCGGACCCGGTAAATGGGTCCGGCCTTTTGGCGAATAGGGGGGATCGGAAAGCCCTTTTAGCCCACCTGGTTTTCATAGGTGAAAACGTCGCTGGCGGCTTCCATTTCGAAGTAGGCCTCCAGGACATCCTCGGCCACGGGGGCCAGCCAGCTGCCGTGGGCGGCTTTTTCTCCGTAGATGGCCACGGCAATTTCCGGGTTATCCATAGGGGCAAAGCAGATGAACGCGGCGTGGTCAGAGCCGCCGGAGGAGTGCTGAGCGGTTCCCGTCTTGGCGCACACTGCCACAGGGAAGGTATTCAGGTCCTCGTGGCCGCCGAAATACTTGTTGGCAGTACCGCCGATATCGGTGATGACCTTGCGCATGCCGGTGATATACACCTCATAGGTGTCATAGGAGATGTCCATCTTGCTGACTACCTCCGGCTCGTTTTGCTTGATCAGCGTCCGATAGTCCGAGGAGGCCACCCGGTTCAGGAAGGTAGCGCGGTAGCGGGTACCCCGGTTGGCAAGGGTGCAGGCGTACACGCACAGCTGCAGGGGGGAGTATCGGTTCTCGGACTGGCCGATGGCGGTGAGGACACGGTCGCCTGCGTTCCACACGGCGTCGGGGCCGGTGTAGGAGGCCGCCTTGCTGTCCGGATTGGAGCGCCAGCCGATCTTCTCGGTCAGCTCGATGCCGGTGGGCTCACCCAGGCCGAAGCCCTTGGCGGTGGCGTCCATCATCTGCCAGGTGAGCCGGTAGCCCAGCTCATAGAAGAAGTAGTTGCAGGAAACCTTCAGCGCGTCGGTGGCGTCGATGGTGCCGTGGGTGGCCAGAACGGAGGAATACAGCAAGCACTTGGGATTAAAGCCATCGCCCAGCTCGGTGAACACACCCTTATCCTGAATGGTTTCCATATAATCCAGGATCCGCTTACCTTTGGAGTTGGTGTTCTCCATGGCGGCCACCAGGGTGCACATCTTAAAGGTGGAGCCGGGGGCGTAGTTCGCGCCGAAGGCCCGGTTGAAGAAGGGCTTCAGCTCGTCGTTCATGATATCGTCCCAGTCCTCGTTCATGGTTTCCAGGTTGAAGGTGGGATAGCTGGCGCAGGCCAGAATTTCGCCGGTCTTGACCTTCATGACCACCACAGCCGCGCCCTGGGCATCCAGGCCGGTGCTCTCGCCGGTAGAGGTGTTGATCTCCGGATTGATCAGATCCCGCATGACCTGGGCCAGAGAGTCCTCCGCCACCTTTTGCAGGGTGATGTCGATGGTGGTCTCCACGTTGTTGCCGGCCACCGGCTCTTTGCCCTCCAGATAGTATTGCTCGACGATGGCGCCCTCCTTGGAGACCACGTCCAGACGGCTGCCGTCGATGCCGTGGAGATATTCCTCAAAGGCCTCCTCAAAGCCGGACTGACCGATGTAGGCGTCCATGGCGTAGCCCTGATCCTTGTATTTGGCCCAGTCGTCGTCATCCATGCCGCCCATGTAGCCCAGAATGTGGGCGGCGTAGGTGGTGTGGTATTCCCGGACGGTGGAGGATTCCACCATCAGGCCGGGGGTGTTCAGCTCCAGGATGGCGGAAAGATTCTCACTGGATACGTCCTCGATGAAAACGTAGTTGGGCAGATTGGTCACGCCGCGCAGGTCAAATTCGTAGCGTAGGCCGATGACGCCCCGGGCCTCCTCGTCCGTCCATTCCTCCGGCAGCTGATAGCGCTCCCGCATGCGCTCGATGAGCAGCGGGGCGGTGACGTCGGGGTCCAGACCCCAGCCGTTCATAAAGTTCTGATAATACCGCTGCCAGGAGGCATTGAAGCTGTCCAGGGTGTATTCAAAGGGGCGGGTGGTGCTGACGGGGAAGTGATCGTTGTGGCTGACACCCAGCTCCTCGCATTTTTTCAGCAGATCGTACAGGTATTGGTTGCGGTTGTCCGCGGATTTGATCACGTAATGGTTGAATACCAGGTCATAGCTGGCCCGGTTGCCCACCAGCACATTGCCGTTGCGGTCCAGGATATCGCCTCGGGCGGCGCGGACGGTGGTGATGGTGGAGTAGGTGGTTGCGTTGTCGGTGTTGCCCTTGGTTTCAATGATCTGAAGGGAAAAGAGCTTCGTTGCGTAAAGAAACATGACAAAGCCAAAAATGCCCAGCAGCACATACGATCGAAAACGGGTCATTCTTTCCATGTGTAGCCTCCAATTTGACCAATGCGGAAGATAATTGCGTAGAGCGGGAACATCACCGCCACGGTGAGGACACCCGTCACAAAGAAGCGGGGGAAGCGGTACCAGCTGGTCAGCCCCATAAACAGGCCCACCACGTACAGCCCAATTTCATAGATCAATGCCGCCGCCCCCGCACACAGCACAATGGAGCTGCGGCTGCGGCGCCAGATGGCCTGGCGCGCCAGCGTGGCGCAGACGCCCAGCACCGTCAGCATACCCACGCTGTATGGGCCGGGGGCGGAGCCGGAGAAGTAAAAGACGGTGGAAGCGATGAGAATAAACACGCTGCCCACGTCGCAGCCCTCCAGCACGGTGATCAGCAGCATGGCTGCCACGGCCAGGTCGGTGGTGGCTCCGAAGATGGAGACCCGGCTCATAATGGAGTCCTGGATCACCAGACACAGGACGCACATGCCCACATAGGCCGCCCATCGCAGCAGCTGGAGCCACTGCAAACGGGTGAAATGCAGAGGCTTGAGCAGGCTGACCCGGCGGCTGTCCGGCCTGAATTCGGGATAGATCACGCGGCGGGCCCGCTTTTGCTTCTGCTTCGGCCGCCCCCGGGCGGGGAGACGCTTGGCCGGACGCCGGGCGGCCCGGCGGGGGCGGGAGTTGCTTTCGTTTGCCATCAGTCCAGCCTCATTCCGTTTGGAAGTTTGTCACGATAAAGATCTGCTCCAGGGAGCTGATGTCTGCCGCAGGCTCCAGCACGGCGTATTTTGCCACGCCGGTCTCCTTGAAGCCCGCGTCCACCACATGCCCCAGGATCAGCCCACGGGGGTACACGGTGGAGCCGGAGGTCACCACCTGATCCTTGTTTCGGATGATGGAGGAAGAGGGGAGGTAGTCCATTTGCAGGAACTTTTCATTTCCCTCGATGTAGCCGCCGCTGACCATGCCGTTGTAGCCGGAGGTGGTGATGGTGGCGGAGATCTCCAGGGTGGAGTCCAGCACCGTCTTTACCACGGCGAAGTTGGCCCCCACCTGGGTGACCAGGCCGACCACCTCGCCCACGTCGGTGATGGCGACCATGTTCTCCTCAATGCCCGCGTTGCTGCCCCGGTTGATAGTCACGGTGTTGGACCAGTCCGTGGAGCTCCAGCCGATGATATAGGCGTCCACCTCGTCATAGGTTTCGTGGGTCTCCTTGAAGCTGAGCTGATTGCGCAGACGGGCGTTTTCACGCTCGGTGGCGTCGGCCTTTCGGGCGGCGTCCTCCATGTTGGCGATCTGCTCCTTCAGCGACTCATTCTCGGCCTCCAGGGCCTCGTAGCGGAACATGTAGCTGTAATACCGCTCGGCGGTTTTGGTCAGGGAGGTGGCGGCGGCCCGGAACGGGGCGAGGACGCCCTGCACCAGCAGCTCCGGCACACTTCGATTGGTCAGTCCGGCCATCACAGCCAGCACGGCGGTGAGCAGCACAGCCAGAATGATGATGATCTTCAGCTTGGTATTGAACAGATGCCTCATGCTTCCTCCTCCAAGACGCCCAGGGTGCGCAGCACCGTCCCCAGATGGCAGACAGGCAGGCCCATCACATTGTAGTAGTCTCCCTGGATACCGGGGCAGAACAGCGCCGCGCCGCCCTGGATGCCGTAGGCGCCCGCCTTGTCCATGGGCTCACCGGTGTCCACATAGCGCTGAATCTCCCAATCGGTCAGGGGCCGGAAGGTCAGGGTGGTGACCTCGGTGAAGGTCTGGCGGGCGTCATCGGTCAGCACGGTGCAGCCGGTCATCACCTGGTGCTCCCGGCCGGAGAGCAGCCGGAGCATGTCTGCGGCCTCCTGGCGGCTGTGGGGCTTGCCCAGCACTTTCCCGCCGCACACCACAATGGTGTCGGCGGCGATCACCACGTCCCCGGGCTGGCGGGGGATGGCCAGCGCCTTGCAGCTGCTGACCCGGGCCACCTCGTCATAGGGGGGCTTGGCCGGGTCCATGGTCTCATCAATATCCGCCGCGTGGACGGAAAAGGGAACGCCGAACAGGCTCAGCAGCTCCCTGCGCCGGGGGGAGCCGGAGGCTAAAATCAAATGCTTCATATCAATTCCTCATGTGATCATTCCACGCCCCGCAGATACAGCCCGCGGGTGCAGAAGCCCGGCTCAAAGGGGACGGGCGTTACGTACTCGTTCAGAATGCGGTTGACCTCCCGGCTGTTCTCGGTGGTGAAGTACAGCCGGATCGCCCACAGGCCCAGCCGGGACAGGTCGTTCTGCCGGTCCAGCCAGCTGAGCTTCTTGCCGTTGAGCAGCACGCTGCGGCAGCTGGCCCCGTCCTTGATGATTGGGAACTCTGCGCCGGTGCGGTCGGTGAGCTTGGTGGGGGCGGAGTTGCAGCTGCATTCGCCGGTGCGGCCCAGCATCAGGCAGTGCTCCGTGACCATCAGCGGCAGCCGCCCATAGGCGAAAATTTCCGTGGGAATGGCTTTGCTGACATCCCGGATCTGGGGCAGGGTCATCTCAAAGCTGAGGCAGACGGAGGCAATATCCATCTTTTGCAGATAATTGACGGCGGCGGAATTAAAGGCGTTCAGACCAAAGTCGCCGTGCATCCGCATCCCCGCCTCCTTGGCGGGGATCACCAGGCCGTAATTCCCGATGAGCACATCCCGGATGCCCAGATCACGCACCTGCGCCATGGCGGTGCGGAGCTGGGGCAGTTCCCCGTCGTGGACGATGCGGGGCAGCACGGCGGCCACCCGCCCCCGCTTGCCCAGGGTTTGGCACAGGGCGGCGTCCTCGGTGAGCAGGTGGATGGGCACATAGAGCATGGCCGTCTCCGTATTCACCAGGGCGGGGGTCAGCTGCTCCCGGGTGGTGACCTGGATGGTCAGGCCGGGGAGCTTGGTGTTGCCCCGGTAGTTGGGCACCTGCTTCGGGGTGCGCAGGGTGCGCTCCTTGGTTCTGCCCCGGATGGCGGTGAGCTGGTTCAGCAGCTCCCGGCGCATGGCGTTGACGGCGGAGGCCGGGACGGTCAGGCCGGGGTCGATGTGGGTGCGGATCTCGGTGCAGCGGTAGGGCGTGCCGCCGGTTTTGGACAGCCACTGGCTCAGCACCTGGCCGGAGAGCGCCACCGAATAGGCCAGCTCCGGCTTGGGCCCGGCCACGCTGCAGGTGCGTCCCTCCGGGTCGGTAACGGTAAGGACGCAGCCGTCCACGGTGACGGCGCACCGGAATTTGATATCCACCAGGGAGGTCTCCCCGGATTCATAGCTCTGCCGCGCCTTTTGCAGCCAGGCGGGATCGTCCCGGGTATCCTCCCGGGTGCCGAACATTTTGCTGTCTACCCGATTGGTGTAGTAGCCGTTGGTAAAGCCCTGGCGGTTGAAGGCGGTGTACAGCTCGTCCATCATTTCCTTGGTCACCTGACCGTCGTCGATGGCCTTGCGGTAGACGCCGGTGACGGTGGCCACATATTCGGGCCGCTTCATCCGCCCCTCCAGCTTCAGGGAGGCCACGCCCATCTCCTCCAGCTCCCTGACATAGTGCACCAGGCAGTTGTCCTTCAGGCTCAGGGGATACCGGCTTTCCCACCGGCCATAGCCGTAGCTCTGGCGGCAGGGCTGGGCGCACCGGCCCCGGTTGCCGGACCGGCCGCCGATCATGGCGGACAGATAGCACTGGCCGGAATAACACATGCACAGCGCCCCGTGGCCGAAGACCTCAATCTCTATGGGGGAATTCTGGCAGATGTAGCGGATCTCCTCCCGGCTCAGCTCCCGGCTGAGCACCACCCGCTTCATGCCCATGGCGGCGCACAGCTGCACGCCGGGCAGGGAGTGGACGGTCATCTGCGTGGAGCCGTGCACCGGCACCTCCGGCGCGATCTGGCGGCACAGCTGCGCCACCCCCAGATCCTGCACGATATAGGCATCCACTCCCGCTTCGGCGGTTTTGCGGATCAGCTCGGACACGGATTTGAACTCCCGGTCGGTGACCAGGGTGTTCAGCGTCAGGTGAACGGCGACACCCCGCACGTGGCAGTATTTCAGCGCCTCGCCCAGGGTCTCCAATGTGAAATTTTTCGCGCCCTGGCGGGCGTTAAATGTGCCGATGCCGAGATAGACGGCATTGGCGCCATTCTGAACGGCTGCTCTCAGCGCCTCCATAGACCCGGCGGGGGACAGTAATTCCAGCATAAATTCTCTCTCCGTATGGTATACTTGGGCACATTATAGCACAGTCCCGCCACTATTTCCACCCTTTTGACCGCATTTCATGAAAAATTAAATAATGGCAGCACCGCGCGGATACGCGGTGCTGCATCGGGGGAGGGCGCTCAGTCGCCGCTCATGCCGTAGTAGGGATAGCAGAAGATCAGACTGCCGCTGGGGTCATAGCAGCGGAAGGCCCAGTCGTCGGTGACGGTGACGTAATCGTCCTGGAGGGTCAGTGCGCCGCTCGTGCGCAGCAGCTCGGTCTGAAAATCGTCCTTCATCAGGATATGCTGGCTGGAGAAGCCATAGGAGTCATAGCAGACCACATAGTCCCGGCCGGTAAAATAGTCCGTTTCGGTGTAGGCGCTGTCAAAGATGCCGCCCAGGGTGTTGAAATCCAGATCCACCGTCTGGGTCTGCTCGTCGCCCACCACATAGATCAGCTTGCCCAGCCGGTAGCCGTAGGAGGCGCCGGGGAAGCTGCGGCTGCGGCCGTCCGGCATGTGGTATAGGGTGACGCCGCCTCCATGGCTGGACTGAGTGAAGATCCCCTCTCCCTGGTAATCCCAGTCCACCGGGATATTGTCGAAGAGCAGTACGCCCCGGTTGGAGTAGATCTTGCAGGTATCCCCCCGGATCACCCGGAAATTGTCGTCGGCGCAGTATTCCACGCTGTCATAGTCCCATTCGAATTCATTGCCGAAGCGGTCCACGATGAAGTCCCGGCCGCTGTCAACGGCCTGGATGCGGTAGAGACCGCCGGGGAGGCACAGGATGCCATAATGCCCCAGGGAGGGATCGACCAGGGGCGTCAGGTCGTGCAGATACAGCGTGGCGTTGTAGTCGATGTCGTATTCGTAGATCACGTTTTCGTCCAGCCCCAGGTAGTAGTCCGATTCCAGCAGGATCTGCCCGTCCTTCAGGATGGCGTACCGGGCGATGCCGGTTTGAAAATAGTCGTCGGAAAGATCCATGCAGGCGGCCAGCTCCCCGAAGATGTCGGAGGGCAGGAAGACGCGGCCGTCCACGGTGAAATCGGCCTGGGTCATCAGCAGGTTCAGCTGAATGTCGAATACGTCAAACTCCGTCATGTCCTCATTGCGGATGCCCAGGAGCAGGTCGCCGACGGAATAGAACTGGAGGTAGCACAGGTCGGAGGCGCGGCTGCCGTCCTTGGTGACATAGCCGACCTTGCCGTTCTGGCCGGTCACCACCCAGAAATAGTCGCTGCCGGGGTCATAATCGGTGCCGGTGCGCCAGATGGAGGTGAAGATGGGGTCCGTGATCAGTTCCCCCTTGTGATTGTAGAAGCCCTGGAGGCCGCCCAAGGAATAGTCGTAAAGGCTGTTTCCGTATTCCTCGTTGGCGAAATAGGCAGCGCCGTTGTAGGGATAGATTTTGCCGTAGTCGCTTCGCGGCTGGAAAACGTCGTGGGGGCAGTCAAATTCGGTGAACTGTGCCGGCTGGCCGTTGTTGGGAATGTAATTCGAGTAGTCGGCGATCACGTTGGCTCCGCGCTCCGGGGCTTCCCCGGCGGCATAGACGGGCACATAGCCCTCCAGCTCCAGCAGACGCTGGCCCGCCTCGCTCACCAGCCAGTCAAAAAGCAGCCGCTGGGGGGAGCCCTCCGGCGCGTCGGCGGAAATGCAGGCATAGTAGCCGTTGATAAAGGGATAGCGCTCATCCTGAAGAGAAGCCGGACTGGGGGTCACGCCGTCGATTTGCAGGATCTTCAGCCCGGAGGCCATCTGCATGTCGGCGGCATAGTAATATACGGTATAGCCGATGGCGCTGGCGGAATTGTCGTAATTCTTTACCGCCTCCATCAGCTGGGCCATTTCGCCGGCCATCATGGCGGTGGGTGCCTGGGCCATGGGAATGCCGTCCATCACCAGCTTTTCCATCATCACCTGGCTGCCCGCCGTGGCGTTGCGCTGGAAGGCTTCGATGGGACAGTCCTCGCCGCCCACCTCCGCCCAGTTGGTGATCTTGCCGGAATAAATGTCCTGCACCTGCCGGGTGGTCAGGGAACTGACGGGGTTATCCTCGTTCACCACGAACACCAGCGCTTCCTTGGCGATCTGCTGTACCTCGCAGCGGAAGTCCTTTTCCAGCATTTCATCGAACACCTGGCTCTTTGGCTCGGCGGCAATGACGATGTCGCAGCAGCCGTCGATCAGGTTGCGGAAGGATTGGGTGGTGCGGTTAAAGGAGACCAGGGAGGCGGCCTCCTCCCGGCTCAGGCCCAGCAGGGCGCTGACGATCCCCGTGCCCAGGGGCACCAAGGAGGTGGAGCCGTCCATCCTTGGAAAATTCTCCCGGGTAAAGCGGAAGCCGTCCTCCGCCCCGGCCCCCAGAGGCAGCGCCCCCACCAGCAGAGCCAATACCAGAGCCAGACAAGCCAGTCGTTTCATAAAGCAGTCCTCCTTCGGTGTAGTAGGGCCATTATATCATATCCCAACACGGAATTGCCAGCGGATCACGCAGATTTATAAATTCTTAAGGGCAGCAAAACCTCCCTTGAAAGGGGAGAATGGGCGCAAAGCGCCCGGAGGGGTTCCTGCGGTACGCAGAATACCGTAAGAAAAACGATGGGCGAATTCGTATGAGCCCCAACGGGAGCGGTACGAATTCGCCCAAGCTTTTATAAAATCATAGGTGCCTGCCGCGGCGCGGTTTTCACGGGCGCTCAAAAACGCTCACTGAATGGGAAAGCGGACCTGAATGGTGGTGCCGGCGCCCAGCTGGCTGGTGACGTCGATGGCAGCCTTGTGGAGGAACGCGGCGTGCTTGACGATGGACAGACCCAGGCCGGTGCCGCCCACCTCTTTAGAGCGGCTCTTGTCCACCCGGTAGAAGCGCTCGAAGATCCGATCCTGCTCCCCCTCGGGGATGCCGATGCCGGTGTCGTTGACGGTGAGCACCGCCTCGTCCTTCTGCCGGGAGACGGTGACAGTCACGCTGCCGCCGGGGCGGTTGTATTTGATGGCGTTGTCCGTCAGATTGTATACGATGCCCTGCAGCAGCTCCGGCACGCCCCGCAGCATGGTGTCGCTTCCCTCCAGGGTGAGGCGCACCTGCTTTTCCTCGGCGAAATGCTCCAGGCTGCCGGTGACCTCAGCGGCGATGGCAAAGAGGTTTGCCTGCTGCCACTGGTAGCTGCTGCCCTCGTCCAGCTGGGAAAGATTGATGATGTCCTGCACCAGCTGGATCAGCCGCTGGGTCTCGCCGTAAATGCGCTGAGCAAAGGGCTGAATGTCCTCCTGCCGGGCCATGCCCCGCATCAGCAGCTCGGAATAGCCGGAGATGGATTGCAGGGGCGTTTTCAGCTCATGGGAGACGTTGGCGGTGAATTCCCGGCGGCGCTGCTCCGCCTGCTCGGACTGGGTGATGTCAAACAGCACCACCGCCACGCCGGACATCTCGTCCTGCTGGCCCACGGCGGCGGCCTGGATCTGGATGGTCTTGCCGTGCAGCTCGGTCTTGCGGGTGGCGCTGCGGCCGTCCATTGCCTCCTGCACCGCCTCCGCCAGCGCCAGGTTCCGGCTGAGCATCAGCAGATCAAGCCCGGCAATGTTGGATGCCCTGGCATCCAGCAGCCGCAGGGCTGCCTGGTTAGCGGTGATGACCTTGCAGGACTTGTCCAGCAGAATCATGCCCTCCTCCAGGTGGCCCACGATGGCCTCCAGCTCGTTCTGCTTCCGGGTCAGGGTGGCCTGCTGCTCCTTCAGGTGCTGCTGCTGGCTGTAAATGCGGCGCAGCAGGGGACTCAGTTCGTCGTAGCCCTCGTTTTCCAGCGGCTCGTCCAGATTCAGCTTGTTCATGGGGTCCACGATCCGCTTGGAAAGCCGGCTGGCCAGCAGGAAGGAGAGCACCGCCGCCACCGCGATGACAATGAGGATCGGCTGGAGCATTCCCAACAGCAGCACCCATACGGAGTTATGGGAGACGGAGAGCCGTAGGACAGTCCCGTCGCTGAGCTTTTGGGCGCAGTAGAGATATTGCTTCAGCATCGTGGAGGAGTAGCGGGCGCTCTCGCCGAAGCCGGTGGCCAGGGCACTTTGGATCTCCTCGCGCTGCAAATGGTTCTCCATGACGTCGGAGTCGGAGGCGCTGTCATACAGCACGTCGCCGTTGGCGGCGACCCAGGTGATGCGCACATCTTCGTCGGACAGGCCGTCGAAGTAGTCCATGCCCAGCTGCTCCGCGCCCTGGACGGCCAGCGCCGTCTGAGAGCGCAGCTGCCGCTGCTGCACGGAGGAAAAATAGTTATACAGTACGCCCATGATCAGCAGCATGGTGACCACAAATACACCCAGCGCCGCTGCGCAGATGGCCTTGTAAATTCGTTTTGTCATTTCTCTTCCTCCAGCCGGTAGCCAACGCCGCGCACGGTCTTGATGGCCTCTCCGGCGCTGCCCAGCTTCATGCGCAGGGAGGCGATATGTACATCCACGGTTCGGGTCTCTCCCTGAAATTCACTTTCCCACACGGAGGAAAGCAGATTTTCCCGGGTAAAGGCCACGCCGGGATTTTTCAGGAACAGGCGCAGCAGTTGGTATTCCTTTACGGTCAGCTCGACCTTTTTCCCGTCCACAAATACCTGGTGGGAGCTTTCGTTCAGCTCGATCCCCTTGTGTGTCAGAGCGGGGGAGACGTGGGCGCGGTTTGCCCGGCGCAGCACCGCCTTGACCCGGGACACCATTTCCATCATGCCGAAGGGCTTGGCCAGATAGTCGTCCGCCCCCAGGTCCAGCCCGATCACCTTGTCAAACTCCGTGCCCTTGGCGGTGGCCATGATCACGGGGATCTCCGCCGTGGCGGGGGCAGCGCGGAGCTTTTTCAGGATGGAGATGCCGTCCTCGTCGGGCAGCATGATGTCCAGCAGGATCAGCTCCGGCTTCTCCTGCCGCAGGGCCTGCCAGAGCGCCTCGGCGCGGTCCAGCCCCAGGGCGTTCAGATTGGAAGCGTTCAGGGCGTAAACCGTCAGCTCCCGGATGCTGCTGTCATCTTCCACGCAATAAATCATTCTATCGCCTCATTTTTCGCTGGTGTGGCCGCCCTCTTCAAAATAGGCGTCTTCCACTTCCAAATTTCCTGTCAGCGAAAACAGCACCCATTTGGCGATGTTCACCGCATGGTCGCCGATCCGTTCGTAGTATTTCGCGATCATCAGCAGGTCGGCCAGAGCCTCGCTGTTGGCCTCGGGGGCCTTCAGCAGCGCGATCAGGGCCGATTTCACCGTATCGAAAAACGTATCTACCACGTCATCATATTCTATCACACTGCGGGCGATTTTTCCATCCTGTTTTACGAAGGAATCGATGCTGTCCGTGACCATGTGAATCACGGCGGTGGCCATCTCCCGGATGGGCAGGCCCTCCGGGATCTCATCAATATTGCCCAGGGCGACGATCTCGCTGATGTCGCCGGACTGGGTGCCGATGCGCTGGGCATCCGTCACCATTTTCAGCGCGGCGGACACGGTGCGCAGGTCTTTCGCCACCGGCTGCTGCTGGAGCAGAAGCCGCAGGCAGATGCTCTCAATATCCCGCTCCTTCTGGGTGATCTGGTTCAGCAGCTCCGGCAGCTCCGCTGCCAGCTTGGGGCTGCAATTCACCAGCGCGTGGGATGCCTTGGCGATGGCATTCTCACACAGCATGCCCATGGCGGTCATTTCCCGTTTCAGCTTTTCCAGCTCCATGTCAAATTTGGAACGCATTATCCAAACCTCCCTGTGATGTAGTCCTCGGTGCGCTTGTCCCGGGGGTCGGAGAAGAGCCGCTCGGTCTTGTCAAATTCCACCAGCTCGCCCAGCAGGAAGAACGCGCAGTTATCCGAAACGCGGGCCGCCTGCTGCATGTTGTGGGTGACCATGACCACGGTGTACTTCTCCTTCAGTTGCAGCGCCAGATCTTCAATTTTGCCGGTGGAGATGGGGTCCAGGGCGGAGGTGGATTCATCCATCAGCAGCACCTCCGGCTCAACTGCCAGCGCCCGGGCGATGCACAGCCGCTGCTGCTGGCCGCCGGAAAGCCCCAGGGCGGAGGATTTCAGCCGGTCCTTCACCTCATCCCAGATGGCGGCATTGCGGGCGGAGCGCTCTACGATCTCGTCCAGCTTCGCCTTGCCGCGGATGCCGTGGGTGCGGGGACCGTAGGCAATGTTGTCGTAAATGCTCATGGGGAAGGGGTTTGCCTTCTGGAACACCATGCCGATGCGCTTGCGTAGCCAGGTCACATCCACCTGGGGATCATAGATGTTCTGCCCCTCGTAAAGCACCTGCCCCTCGATCCGAACGCCGGGCACCAGGTCCTGCATGCGGTTCAGAGTTTTCAAAAAGGTGGATTTGCCGCAGCCGGAGGGGCCGATCAGCGCGGTGATCTCATGCTGCGGGATTGCCATATCAATGCCGTGGAGGGCCTGCTTTTCCCCGTACCACAGCTTCAGAGCCTTTGTTTCAATAATCGAGTCCATTTCTTCTCCTTTAATTCCGCCGCAGCCGTTTTCCGGCCAGATTTGCCCCCAGGTTGATGATCAGGGTCAGCGCCAGCAGGATCAGCGCAATGGCAAAGGCCACGTCGATCTTGCCCTGCTCGCTGGCATACACGTAAAGCGCCACCGTCAGCGTGGCGGAGGAGGCCTTCAGGGATTTGAGGAAGCCATTGAGCTTCAGGCCGAATCCGGCGGTAAACAGCAGGGCAGCCGATTCGCCGGTGATGCGCCCGATGGCCAGAATGCAGCCGGTGACGATGCCGTCCACCGCGCTGGGCAGCACCACGGTGCGGATCATTCTCCATTTTCCCGCACCCAGGGCTAGCGCCCCCTCCCGATAGGCCTGGGGGACAGTTTTCAGGCTCTCCTGGGTGGTGCGGACGATGGTGGGCAGGATCATCATCACCAGCGTCAGTCCGCCGGCCAGGATGCCCGCACCCAGACCCAGCTTCTGCACGAACAGCAGCATGCCCACCAGGCCGAACAGGATGGAGGGGATGCCTGTCAGCGTCTCGGCGGCGAATTCGATCAGCGCCGTCAGGTGACGGTTGGAGGAGTATTCCGTCAGATAGATGGCCGCGCCCACCCCCAGGGGCAGGGCGATCACCATGGCCACGATGATGATATACACCGTGTTTGCAAGATTCGGCAGGATGCCGATGGTGCCCCGGATGTAGCTGGTCTGGGTGCTCACCAGCTCCCAGCTCAGGTTGGGCACGCCGCGGTACAGAATGTAGCCGATTAGTCCCACCAGCAGTGCCGCGGTGAGGATGGAAGCGGCGTATACCGCCGCCTTTACGGAGCGGTTCCAGAGATTCCGCTTTTGTTCAAAGGTCATAGTCACCGCTCCTTCTTAATGACCACGTTCAGCAGCACATTGATCAGCATGATGAACAGGAACAGCACCAGTCCGATGGAGAACAGCGCTTCCCGCTGCAAGGAGCCCACCGGGGCATAGGACATTTCCGAGGCGATGGCGGTGGTCATGAACCGCACGGACCCCAGCAGCTTCGGCATGTTGGGCACATTGCCGGAGACCATGATGATGGCCATGGCCTCGCCGATGGCCCGGCCCACGCCCAGCACAATGGCGGTGGCAATGCCGCTCTTCGCCGCTGGAACAGTGACCCGGAAATAGGTCTCCAATTCGGTGGCCCCCAGAGCCAGGGAGGCATCCTCATAGTCCTTGGGTACCGCCCGCAGGGCCGTCTCCGATACGTTGATGATGGACGGGAGGATCATGATGGCCAGCACCACGATGGCCGCCAGCAGCGTCGCGCCGGAGGACAGGGCGAAGAGTCGCTGAATGGCGGGCACCAGAACGATCATGCCCACCAGACCGTATACCACCGACGGGATACCCGCCAGCAGCTGCACTGCCGTGCGGATCAGGTCCGCCAGCTTGGGCGGAGCCACCTTCGCCAGAAAAACGGCGGTCAGCAGCCCGCTGGGCACGCCGATGAGCACCGCCCCCGCCGTGCCGCAGATGCTGGTGAGGATGAAGGGGAGAATGCCGTAGCTGGGCTCCACCGTGGTGGCGGTGGGCTTCCAGACCTTGCCCAGGAAGAAATCCTTGAAGCCGATTTTTCCAATGGCAGGCACGCCGGAGAGAATCAGATAAATACAAATGCACAGTACGAAGCCAACTGTGACAATACCGCACAGGAAGAACAGCACATTCATGCTGTTCTCCCCGGCGGCTTTTCCAGCCGATTTATATTTCATAATTACTTGGCAGCTTCGGTCGCTTCGGTGGTTTCGGCTTCCGCCTCAGCCTGAGCCTGAGCCGCGGGGACCGCACCGGCCAGGGTGATCAGGTCAGCCGCGTCGGCGGAGATCATGTAGTCGAAGAAGGCCTGGGCAGCCGCGCTCAGCTCGACACCGTCCTTGGTGACCAGGTTGAAGGGACGCTGCACCACGTAGGTGCCGTTGACGATGTTCTCAGCGGTGCACTCCACTTCGTTGACGGTCAGGACCTTGATGCCCTCCTGGCCTTCGACAGCGGACAGGGAAGCGTAGCCGATGGCGTTGGCGCTGCTCTTGACGGCGGCGATCACCGCACCGGTGGAGGTCAGCTCCTGAGCCAGGACACACTGATCGGTGGTCTTGGTGATGGACTCGAAGCCGTCGCGGGTGCCGGACCCAGCCTCACGGCCGATGCAGGCAATGTCGCCCTTGCCGCCGAAGTCAGCCCAAGAGGTGATCTTGCCGGTGAAGATGTCGGAGATCTGCTCAACGGTCAGGTCGTCCACGGGGCAATCGGCGTTCACGATGATGGCGATGCCGTCCAGGGCGACGGTGGTGGCGACCAGGCCCTTCTCGGTCTCGGTGCCCTTCAGGGCACGGGAGGCCAGGCCGATATCGCAGGTGCCGTTGGCCACGGCTTCGATGCCGGTGCCGGAGCCGGTGGCGTCATAGGTGACGGTCACGTCGCTGTTGTCTTCCATAAACTGCTCAGACAGAATGCCGATCACTTTTTCCATGGAGGTGGAACCATTGGTGGCCACGGTGCCGCTCAGGCTCTTGGCGCAGGCGGACAGGCTCAGCGTCAGCATCAGAGCCGCAGCCAGTACAAAACAAATAACTTTTTTCATATCAATTTCCTCCTAAGTTTTTTCTTCCATATTCGGTTGGGGGCCTTTCCCTCAACCACAAGCACATCATACCAAGAGGAAGTAAAGTTCACTATCGCGGAATTGTAAGAAGTGGGTAAACTTCGGAAAGACCTTTGGCAACACCGCGCAATTGTGTCTGCGAGCCGCAGCCGTCTTTTTGCCCCACTTCT